>CAYFLO010000181.1:0-4194 GCA_964343995.1 uncultured Bifidobacteriaceae bacterium | reverse complement strand
TGAGCGAGCTCGTCGAGCGTCACGTGTTCGACCTTGTGGGTCGCCCGGAGGTCTCGCCGTTCGGCAATCCGATCCCCGGGCTCGACGAGCTCGACCCACAGGGCCGTCGCGAGTCGGCCGCGCGGGCGATCGCGCTGGCCGAGGCGGCTGACGACCAGGTGCGTCGCGTGGTCGTGCGCGCGATCGCCGAGACGCTGCAGGAGGACGCATCGTCGATGACCCTGCTCCACCGCGTCGGTGCCCTGCCCGGGGCGTCGGTCAAGGTGCACCGTTCTCCCGGCGGCGTCACTGTGGGCAGTGCCGGGGAGTACGCCGAACTGTCGCTGGAGGTCGCCGGCCACCTGCTCGTCGAGCGCGCCGACACCTGACGCACGACGCACCCCTTGCCGGTGGGGCGCGACGATCTGTACGCTTGACGCACTCTTGGTCGCTATGCGAACACGCGACCCCGACGCTGGGAGCCGCGGTGGCCTTCTTCACCTCGATCGGCCAGACCCGTGAGGCCCTGGCCGGCACCGGCTACCTCGTCGACCACGACCTCGCCACCGTCGTCTACCTCGGCGGCGCGCTGGGCAAGCCGATCCTGCTCGAGGGACCGGCCGGCACCGGCAAGACTGAGCTCGCCAAGGCCGTCGCGCAGGCCAGCGGTGCCACACTCGTTCGACTGCAGTGCTACGAGGGCCTCGACGAAGCCCGTGCGCTCTACGAGTGGAACTACCGCAAGCAGCTCCTGCGCATCCAGGCCGCGCAGGAGAAGGACGCGCAGTGGAGCGACCTGCACGACGACATCTTCAGCGAGGAGTTCCTGCTGCCGCGTCCGCTGCTCACCGCCATCCGTCACGACGGCCCGGTCGTGCTCCTCGTCGACGAGGTCGATAAGGCCGACGTCGAGGTCGAGGGCCTGCTGCTGGAGGTGCTCAGCGACTTCCAGGTGACCGTGCCAGAACTCGGCACGGTCGCGGCCACGACGCACCCCTTCGTCGTCCTCACCTCCAATGCCACCCGCGAGCTCTCCGAGGCGCTCAAGCGACGCTGCCTGTACGCGCATGTCGACTATCCCGATCCGGTGCGCGAGCGGGCGATCGTGATGTCGCGGGTGCCGGAGACCACCGAGCAGTTGGCCACCGAACTCGTCCGCGCCGTGCGGGCGATGCGGGCCATGGAGCTGCGCAAGGCGCCGAGCATCGCCGAGACCATCGACTGGGCCGCGGCGATGCGCGCCCTGGGGGTCACCGAGCTCACCGAGGACGTCATCGCGCAGACCCTGGGTGTCGTGCTCAAGCACCAGAGCGATCGCGTGCGCGTGACCGAGCAGCTCGGGCTCGCGCGATGACCGCCTTCCTCGTCGGCGGGGCGCGCACGCCGGTCGGCCGCTTCGGCGGTGCGCTGGCGAACACCCGCGCCGATGACCTTGCTGCCCTCGTCGTCGACGCGGTCGTGCGACGTACCGGCGTCGACGCTGCCGCGATCGACGACGTCATCCTCGGCGCGGCCAATCAGGCGGGCGACGACAACCGCAACGTCGCGCGCATGGCCGTGCTGCTCGCTGGGCTTCCCGACACCGTCCCCGGCTACACCGTCAACCGCCTGTGCGCCTCTGGACTGCAGGCGGTGGCCAGTGCCGCGCAGGCCGTGCTCGCCGGGCAGGCGTCGGCCGTCGTCGCCGGCGGCGTGGAGTCGATGACCCGCGCGCCGTGGGTGATGGCCAAGCCTGGCACGCCGTGGGCGCGGCCCGGTGAGGTCGCCGACACGGCCCTGGGCTGGCGCCTGGTCAATCCGCGCATGCGCGAGGTTGATGGGGGCGACGCCACCCTGGGCCTGGGGGAATGCACCGAGAAGCTCGCCGCCATCCACGGCGTCACGCGCGACGACGCCGATGCCTACGCCGAGCGCTCGCAGCGCCTGGCGGCCGCGGCGTGGGCGCGCGGTGACCACGACACGTCGATCGTGCCGGTCGAGACGCGTGCCGGGGTCGTCGATCGCGACGAGACCGTTCGCGAGGGCACGACGCTGGAGGGGCTGGCCGGGCTGAAGCCGTCGTTCGGCGGCGTCGTCACCGCGGGCAACGCCTCACCGCTGTCCGATGGCGCGTCGGCGCTGCTGGTGGCCGACGAGGCTGCCGTGCGCGCGCACGGGCTCACTCCGCGCGGTCGCGTCGTCACCTACGCGGTGGCGGGTGTGGCCCCCAGCCTGTTCGGCATGGGGCCGGTGCCGGCGATCCAAACAGCGCTCGCACGCGCGGGCCTGACCCTGGACCAGATCGACACCGTGGAGATCAACGAGGCGTTTGCCGCGCAGGTGGTCGTGTGCGAGCGACTCCTGGGTCTTGACCGCGAGCGGCTCAATCCCGACGGCGGGGCGATCGCGCTCGGCCATCCCCTGGGCAGCAGCGGCAGTCGTCTGGTGATGAGCGTGCTGTCGACCCTGGAGCGCACGGGTGGTCGCTACGGCATCGCCTCGCTGTGCATCGGCGTCGGCCAGGGTGCCGCGATGGTGGTCGAGCGCGTCTAGACGATCTGCGTCACCGCGGCGATGAGCTGGCGCAGTGTGGCCACCTCGAACGCATCGGTGCAGTGGTTGCCGTACTCAGTGGCGCAGGAGTCCAGCGTGTCCCAGTCGTGGCGTGGCTCGGGGTTGAGCCAGTACAGCCGCCGCGCCCGGTGCTTGAGCTCGGCCAGTTCGCGCGACGCTGACGGCCGCCGGTGCGAGCGGGTGTCGCCGGCGATGATCACCGTGGTCTTGGCCGTGACGGCGTCGCCCCAGGTGGCCAGGAACTGCTCGAGCACCCGCTGGTAGTCGCTGCGGCCGTCCTTGACGATGAGCCCGCGCCGGCCCAGCAGCTGGCGTGGGTCGAGCACGCCGGGGCTGCCGGCGAGGATGTCGGTGATCTCCACGATGCCGTCGACGAACACGAACGAGCGCACGCGTCGGAACTCCTGGTGAACCGCGTGCAGCAGGGTGAGCGTGAACGGTGCGAACTCCGCGGTCGAGCCCGACACGTCGCACAGCACGATGAGGTCGGGCTTGGTGGGACGCCGCCGGCGCAGCACCGGCGTCACCGGCACCCCGCCGGTGCTCATCGAGGCGCGGATGGTGCGGCGCATGTCCAGTCCCGACGTCGACCTGCGCTTGCGGTTGCCCAGGCGCGTCGCCAGGCGCCGCGCGAGCGGTCGCATCGCCTGCCGCATGGCCGCGAGCTCATCGGGGCCAGCCAGGAGAAGCGGACGGTCCTCGGGATCCTCCAGGCTCTGCCGGGTGTCGAGGCCGGTGTCGCGCAGGCGCCCGGACACCAGGTCCTCCATGCGCACCTTCATCGACTCCAGCATCGCCGTGGCCTCGGTGGCGTCGACGGCGCGGTCATAGGCGCTGTCGCCAGTGCCGGACTCCAGGTAGCGGCGGTACAGCTGCGCGATATTCATCTTCCGCAGCGCACGCTGGGTGTGGTGGCCGGCGGTGGACGTGTGCTGGGCGGTGCCCGCGTAGCGGTCGATCGCCTCCTCCAGCAGCTCGTCGATCTGCTCCAGGTCGCCCTCGCGCATCGCGCGCACGAGCCCGTCCATGAGCGCGTCGTCGCCGGCCTGCGCATCGGCCGCGGCACCGGATGCCACGTCGCGTGCTCGTAGCTGACGCGGGAACACCGCCTCGAACGTGCGCTCGAAGAGCACCTCGTGGGTGGTGTCCTTGACAAGGGTGGCCTTCAGCGCGGTGCGCACATCGGCACGCGACTCCAGATCGACCGACGCCATCGCTGCGGCAGCGTCGAGCGCTTCACTGGTCGAGACCGCCATGCCGCCGGCACGCAACCGCTGCACAACTGCGAGCAGTGCCGTAGGCACGCCCTCCAGCGGCGGGATGGTTGCGGTCACCACATCGGAACCCTAACCTTCCGTGCGCGCGACGAACGTGTGTTCGTCATGAGAACGCAGTGGGCGAAAGGTGCGGCATGAGCGAGGCACTGCTCGACCTCGCGTTGATGCTGCCGAACGATCTCTCCGACGATCGCGCCCTGCTCGTGGCTCGCCTGGCCGGTCGGCTGGGCTTCAGCGCGGTGCACCTGGCCTTCGATCCCGCTCACGACACTGTCGATGCCGAGCACCTCGACCGGCTCATCGACGCGGCCGACCCGGCCATGGTCGTGCTCGACGACGGTGCCGCAACCGTCGGCATCGTGCGGCGCAACGACCCGGCGCTCGT
>CAYFLO010000180.1:2479-4217 GCA_964343995.1 uncultured Bifidobacteriaceae bacterium | reverse complement strand
GGCCAGCGGGCGCAGGCGCTTGGCCTTGGCCTCGGTGGTCGTGATCCGGCCGTGCTCGAAGAGCGCGGTCGCGAGGTTCGCCAGGATCAGCCGCTCGTGCGCGGGACCGCCGCCGAGGCGGGGACCCTTGGTTGGCGTGGGCATCTAGGACTCCTTGGTGCGTGCGGTTCCGGGGCAGCTCAGAGCTGCTCGTCCTCGGCGAAGGCGAGATCGTCGTCCTCGTCGTTGAAGTAGACGGCGGCCGTCGGGTCGAACCCGGGCGGGCTGTCCTTGAGCGCCAGGCCCAGCGAGGCAAGCTTGAGCTTGACCTCGTCGATCGACTTGGCGCCGAAGTTGCGGATGTCGAGCAGGTCGGCCTCGCTGCGCCCGATGAGCTCACCCACCGTGTGGATGCCCTCGCGCTTGAGGCAGTTGTACGAGCGCACGGTGAGGTCCAGCTGCTCGATGGGAGTCGAGAGCTGCTCCGCCACGAAGGCGTCAGCCGGCGACGGGCCGATGTCGATGCCCTCAGCGTCGACATTGAGCTCGCGGGCCAGGCCGAAGAGCTCGACGAGGGTCTTGCCCGCCGAGGCCACGGCATCGCGCGGACGCATGCACGGCTTGGTCTCGACGTCGAGGACCAGCTTGTCGAAGTCGGTGCGCTGCTCGACACGAGTGGCCTCGACCTTGTAGGTCACCTTCAGGACCGGGCTGTAGATCGAGTCGACCGGGATGCGGCCGATCTCCTGGCCGGCCTGCTTGTTGAGCACGGCCGACACGTAGCCGCGACCGCGCTCGACGACGAGCTCGATCTCCAGCTTGCCCTTGTCGTTCAGGGTGGCCAGGTGCAGGCCCGGGTTGTGGATCTCGACCCCGGCCGGCGGCTGGATGTCGGCCGCGGTGACGGCGCCCGCACCCTGCTTGCGCAGGTACATGACGACGGGCTCGTCATGCTCGCTGGAGACGACCAGCTGCTTGATGTTGAGGATGAGCTCGGTGACGTCCTCCTTCACCCCGTCAACGGTGGTGAACTCGTGGAGCACGCCGTCGACGCGGATGCTGGTGACCGCCGCGCCGGGGATGGACGACAGGAGCGTCCGGCGAAGCGAGTTGCCCAGGGTGTAGCCGAAACCGGGCTCGAGGGGCTCGAGGACGAACCGCGAGCGGAACTCGCTGATCGGCTCCTCGGTGAGCACGGGGCGCTGGCTGATGAGCACGTTGTTTCCTTCCGGCGACGACCGCTATATGACGTCGCGTATCTGGGGACTACTTGGAGTAGAGCTCGACGATCAGCTGCTCGTTGACCTGCGTGTCGATGACGCCGCGGGCCGGCAGGCCATGGACCAGGATCCGCATCTTGGAGGGGATGACCTCCAGCCACGCGGGCACCGGACGCTCGCCGATTTCGGCGTGGGCCACGACGAACGGGGTGAGCTCGCGCGACGACGGGCGCACCTCGACGATGTCGTTGGCCGACACCCGGAACGACGGGATGTTGACCTTGCGGCCGTTGACGGTGAAGTGACCGTGGGTGACCAGCTGGCGGGCCATGTCGCGGGACTTGGCGAAGCCGGCCCGGTACACGACGTTGTCCAGGCGGCTCTCCAGGATCTGCAGCAGGTTCTCACCCGTCTTGCCGGCCTGGCGCTGGGCCTCGGTGTAGTAGTTGCTGAACTGCTTCTCCAGCACACCGTAGATACGAGCAGCCTTCTGCTTCTCACGCAGCTGCAGCAGGTACTCGGAGTCCTTGGTACGCCCA
>CAYFLO010000180.1:0-2469 GCA_964343995.1 uncultured Bifidobacteriaceae bacterium | reverse complement strand
AAGGACGTGACTCAAGCGCGCACTTCGGCGACTCGCACTTGGCGCCCTTGAGGAAGAGCTTCATCTTCTCGCGGCGGCACCGCTTGCAGTCGGCGTCGACATAACGAGCCATGACGTATCTCCTGGTTCTGGGCGGCGCGTCAGACGCGACGACGCTTGGACGGACGGGTGCCGTTGTGAGGCACGGGCGTGACGTCGGCGATGCTGCCGACCTCCAGGCCCGTCGCCTGCAGCGAACGGATGGCGGTCTCGCGGCCGGAGCCCGGGCCCTTCACGAACACGTCGACCTTGCGCATGCCGTGCTCCATCGCGCGTCGCGCGGCGGCCTCGGCGGCCAGCTGCGCGGCGAACGGAGTCGACTTGCGGCTTCCCTTGAAGCCGACCTGTCCGGCGCTCGCCCACGAGATGACCGCACCCGTGGGGTCGGTGATCGAGACGATCGTGTTGTTGAACGTGCTCTTGATATGGGCCTGGCCGTGAGCGACGTTCTTCTTTTCCTTGCGGCGCACCTTCTTAGCGGGCGCTGCCTTACCAGTCTTGGGGGCCATCAGTCAGTTCTCCAGGAGTCTCTCAGGGCCTACTTCGTGGCCTTCTTCTTGCCGGCGACCGTCTTGCGCGGGCCCTTGCGGGTGCGCGCATTCGTGTGGGTGCGCTGGCCACGGACAGGCAGGCCCTTGCGATGACGCAGGCCCTGGTAGCAGCCGATCTCCACCTTGCGGCGGACGTCGGCAGCAACCTCACGGCGAAGGTCGCCCTCAACCTTGAGGTGGGCGTCGATCCAGTCGCGCAGGGCGATGGTCTGCTCCTCGGTGAGGTCCTTGGAGCGGAGGTTGGGATCGATGCCGGTGTCGGCGAGGGCCTTGGCGGCCTGGGAACGGCCGATGCCGTAGATGTACGTGAGTGCGACGGCCATGCGCTTGTCGCGCGGCAGGTCGACACCAACAATGCGTGCCATGTGGGCGTTCTCTCTTCTGGTCATGCACGAGGTGTGTGGTGCCGGACCGGTCCTGCCCGCCTAGGCAGGTCTCCGGCCTCGTGTCCGGAGGTGTCGTCCCGGATTGCTCCGGGGGTCGGGTCCAGCGTGGATACGGGCGGCGGGTTGTCTCCCCGACGACCGTGGGCTAACGGATCAGCCCTGGCGCTGCTTGTGACGCACGTTCTCGCAGATGACCATGACGCGGCCGTGGCGACGAATGACCTTGCACTTGTCGCAGATCTTCTTGACGCTCGGCTGGACCTTCATGGCTTCTCTCTTGTCCGTGGATCACTTGTAGCGGTAAACGATGCGGCCGCGCGTGAGGTCGTAGGGCGAGAGCTCCACCACCACACGATCGTCCGGCAGGATTCGGATGTAGTGCATCCGCATCTTGCCGCTGATGTGAGCGAGCACTTTGTGCCCGTTGTCGAGCTCCACTCGGAACATGGCATTCGGGAGGGATTCGGTGATCGTGCCCTCGAGCTCGATCGCTCCGTCCTTCTTGCCCATGTCCTCCGCTTTCCCAACCTCGCAACAGCCGTCAGAGTCTAGGGGGGCGTCCCCCCATCGGCCTAATCCGATAATCGGACGATCGCCTAGAGGTGGACCTCGTCCAAAGCGGTGAGGACCCAGGGCCCGTCGGGAGTGATCGCCACCGTGTGCTCCCAGTGGGCCGCGGGCCGCTCGTCGACGGTCACCACAGTCCATTCGTCGTCGAGCACCCGCACCTCGGGGTCGCCCAGGGTCGCCATCGGCTCGATGGCCAGGGCCATGCCCGCCTTCAGCGTCGGCCCCTTGCCCGGAGCGCCGTAATTGGGCACCTGCGGCGGCATGTGCATCGCCGTGCCGATGCCGTGCCCGACGTAGTCCTCGACGATGCCGTAGGGACCGGCCGAGCGCAGCGACGTCTCGACCGCGTGGCTGATGTCGGACAGGCGGGCGCCCACCCGCGCAGCCGCGAGTCCGGCCCACATCGACTGCTCGGTGGCTGCTGATAGGGCCGCGACCTCGGGGGCGATGTCACCGACGGGGACGCTGATGGCGGCATCGCCATGCCAGCCGCGCACGATCGCCCCGCAGTCCACGGACACCAGGTCGCCCTCCTGGAGCACCCGGCTGCCCGGGATCCCGTGGACGACCTCGCCGTTGACGGAAGTGCAGATGTGCGCCGGGTAGCCGTAGTAGCCCAGGAAGCTGGGAGTGGCCCCGGCCTCGGCGATCGACCTGGCGGCGATGGCGTCGAGGTCAGCGGTGGTGACCCCGGGACGCACGGCCTCGGCGACGCGGGCCAGGGTGCGGGCCACCACCAGCCCGGCCTCGCGCATGATCGCGAGCTGGTCGGGCGTCTTGATCTCGATGTTGCTCTTGCCCTTGAACACCGGTGCCTCGCGGGGTCAGGAGCGAAGCGCGAGTGCGCCCAGGACGCGCGCGGTGACGTCGTCGACATCGCCCATGCCGTCGACCTTCACGAGCAGCTCACGGTTGGCGTACAC
>CAYFLO010000179.1:2540-4225 GCA_964343995.1 uncultured Bifidobacteriaceae bacterium | reverse complement strand
CCAACCCTCCTCGATCGCCTGGCGCCCCTTGCCGCGCTCGGCGATGCCGAGCACTTCGTAGAGGTTCAGCTCGGCGATGGTGAAGCAGTCGTGGAGCTCGATGAGCGACAGGTCGTCCAGCGTCACGCCGGCCATCGCCAGCGCGCGATCCCACGCCGCGGCAGTGCCGCGGAAGGCGAGGGGATCGCGCTTGGACGCCGGGTGGAAGTCATTGGCGGCACCGAACCCGGTGATGCGCACGGCCGGATGGGCCGCGTCGGATGACGGAGTCGTCGTGAGCACGACCGCGGCCGCGCCGTCGGAGACGGGGGAGCAGTCGGTGCGGCGCAGCGGGTCGGCGACGAGGGGATTGCGCTCCGACGGCGTGCGGCAGAACTCGTAGTCGAAGTCCTTGCGCAGGTGGGCGTAGGGGTTGTCCATGGCCAGGTGGTGGCTCTTGGCCGCGATGAGGGCCAGGGTGTCCGAGCAGTCGCCGTAGCGATCGGAGTAGGCGCGGGCGACGTCGGCGAACAGTCCGGCGAAGCCGGTGACCGACTCGTGCCCGGCCATCTCGTAGTCGGCGCCCAGCAGCCCTGCGCCGACGACGGCAGGTGTGGCGTGGGTCATCTTCTCCGCTCCGATGACGAGCACCGTGCGCGCGGTGCCGGCCAGCAGTGCGGTGATGCCCTGCTGCACCGCAGCCGACCCGGATGCGCAGGCGTTCTCGACGTGAACGGCCGGCACGGAGAAGAGTGAATCGGATGCCTGAAGGGCCAGGGATGAGACGAAGGCGAGCGGCACCATGCCGGAGTTGAACTGGCCGACATAGATGGCGTCGATGTCGGAGAACTCCAGCCCGGCGTCGGCGACGGCCCGGGTCGCGACGTCGACAATGAGTGCTTCGAGATCGAACTCGGAGAGCTTTCCGAATGGCGTGTGCGCCCATCCGGTGATGAGGATGTCGGTGCCGTAGGTGTCCTTGACGGTCATGGTGCGACCCTCCACGTGCCGGATGCTGCCGCTCGATGACGGGCGGAAGGCCATACTAACGTCCCGTGAGTGCCGACCCACCTGCCCGAAAGTCGCGCTTCCACCTCGGCGTCATCTCACAGATCGGCCATTCACCTCGCTTCTACGTCTTCATGGCGGTCACTCTCCCCATTGCCATGGCCGCCGGAATGATGGGGACGGCACGCAACAACGTCGCGGTCGCGTCCTTCGGTGGCGCCTCAGGTGTGGGCGGACTGGCGCTCGCGGCCACCCTGGGTGGTGGTGTGAGCGGCATCTTCGCCGGCTCCCTGGCCGACCGCTTCGCCGCCCAGCGCATCCTCATCACCGTCAATCTGTGCTTCGCGCTCTCCGCCCTCACGCTGTGGCTCCTCGTCTTCACGTCGGCACTCACCCCGCTGGAGTCAATGACGCTTGCCGCCATCGACGGCGCACTTACCGCCCTGTCGGTGACCTCCGTCGTCAAGTTGCAGGTGGCGACGGTGCCGGCGAAGGCCAAGGGTGCGGCGGAGGTGCTCAACGGGCTCAAGGCAAGCCTGGGTGCCCTGGCCGGAGTCTTCGTCACCACCCGATTGGGCGGGGACTCCGCGGTCATCGTCATCTGCGCCGTTCTCTTCTCGCTGGTCGCGGCGCTCGTCGCGGCGGGCCGATTCCGCGCTCCGGCGGCGGAGGATCACCCGAGTGCGCCGCCAGCGACC
>CAYFLO010000179.1:0-2530 GCA_964343995.1 uncultured Bifidobacteriaceae bacterium | reverse complement strand
ACCGTCCGAACACACGGGCGGCGACCTTCGGCACGCTCATCCGGGCCATCGTCCGAGATCACGGTCTTCGCGACGTGGTGATCGCCGACCTGGTCATGTATCTCGTGCTGCCGACGATCCTGCTGGGCCTGGCGGTGGTCGACGAGGCGATCCCGGAGTACAGCCCGCTGTTCGTCTCGGTCGGCATCGTGGGTGTGCTCATCGGGCGGCTCGTCCTCGCCGCGCGCGGCACGTCCGGCCGAGTCCCGCTCGCTCTCACCCTCGCCGCCCTCACCTACGCGGCTTTGGCCATCACCGCGCTCGTGCTCATGGACGGTGACTGGAAGATCGGGCACATCGCTGCCTTGGCTTTCGTAGCCATGGCAGGAAGCGCCTGTGGCTCCTTCATCCAGGCGCTCCTGGCCGCCAAGGTGCAGGAGCGCCTGCCGGACGAGCTTCGGGCGCGCGGTACCGGCTTCCTGTACGGGCTTCGCGCGATCAAGGTCGCCATCGGCGTCATCGTCGTGACGTACTTCGTCACGGTGTGGACCACGCGCGTGTACCTGGGCGTTCTCACCCTGCTGCTCCTGGCCGTTGTCATCGGGTTGCGGGGATTCCGTCGGGTCACCTAGCAGGAGTCCTGCGCCCAGCGGTCGGGGCCACTAGGTTCGGGTCGTCCCACCGAGAAGGAGAGCCGAGGAGAGCCATGGCCATTGACCCCCGCATCGTCCCGGATGTCGCCCTCAACGACGGCACGTCCATTCCGCAGGTCGGCTTCGGGCTGTGGCAGGTACCGCCGGCGGAGGCCGAGGAGGCCACCGCCGAGGCCCTGCGGGTCGGCTATCGGCATATCGACAGTGCTGCGGTGTATGCCAATGAGGCAGAGGCGGCGGCGGCGCTGGCGAAGAGCGGTCTGGCGCGGGAGTCGGTTTATGTGACGACCAAGCTGTGGAACCCTGACCACGGCTACGACGAAGCGATGCGGGCGTTCGACACGAGCATGGCCAAGCTCGGCTTCGAGCAGCTCGACCTCTACCTCATCCACTGGCAGTGCGCGCAGCACGATCGCTACGTCGAGACGTGGCGGGCCCTCATCGACATCCAGGCGTCCGGACGGGTGCGCTCGATCGGCGTCTCCAACTTCAAGGAGCCGGCACTGCGCCGGATCATCGACGAGACCGGGGTCATCCCCGTGCTCAATCAGATCGAGCTCCACCCGTGGCTGCCGCAGCTCGACATGCGTGCGGTGCACGCGGAGTACGGCATTGCCACCGAGTCGTGGAGCCCGCTGGCATCCGGTCAGCTCATTGGCGACCCCACGCTGGCCGCGATCGGCGCCAAGCATGGCAAGTCGACTGCCCAGGTCATGGTGCGCTGGCACCTGCAGCAGGGCCTCATCGTGCTGCCCAAGTCGGTCACGCCGTCACGCATCGCCGAGAACATCGACGTCTTCGACTTCACCCTCGATGCCGCCGACATGGCGGCGATCGCAGGGATGGAGAACGGCCACCGCACCGGACCTGATCCGGACGACTTCCTCTACATGGGTTGGTAGTCGCTCAACGGGTCAGCCCCGGCGGCTACGCCTCGATGAAACGACGGATCGCCGCCAGGCGGTTGCCGACGATGCGCTGACTGAGCACGGCCATCGGAGCGAACACCTCACTGCCGTGGTACGCGCCGGGGTAGATGTGGAACTCGCACGGCACACCGGCCTGGTTCAGGCGCATGGCGATGTCGGTGTCCTCGTCGCGGAACATGTCGAGCTCGCCAACATCGATGTACGACGGCGGGAGATTGGACAGGTCGGTGGCGCGGGTCGGCGCCGCGTACTGGTCGGCCTGCTTGCCGCCCAGGTACCAGCCCCATGCCTCGAGGTTGGCGCTGCGGTCCCACAGGCCCACGTCGACGACCTCCTGGCTCGACGGCGTGACGTTGCGGTCGTCGACCATGGGGTAGATCGGCAGCATGTACTTCAGGCGCGGACCCTTGCGGTCGCGGGCCATGAGCGCGACGGCCAGGGTGAGCCCGCCGCCGGCAGAGCCGCCGTAGATGCCGATGTTCGCAGGGTCGATGCCGAGTTCGGCCGCGTGCGCGAACGTCCACACGGTGCCGGCGTAGCAGTCCTCGGGACCGGCGGGGTAGGGGTTCTCGGGGGCCTTGCGGTAGTCCAGCGAGACCAGGGCGATCCCGAGTGCCTCGCACATCGCGATGATGCCTAGGTGCTCACCCTCGAGATCGCCGATCACCATGCCGCCACCGTGGATGTAGATCAGACCCGGAAGCGTGCCCGTGGCCGCGGTCGGGCGGTAGACGCGCGCGGTGAGTGATCCACCCGGTCCGTCGAAGGTGTGGTCGGCCCACGTGACGTTCGGATTAGGCGGAACCTCGGCAGCACCCGCCGCGAGGATCGCACTCAGCGTGGCGCGCCGCTGCACGACGTCGGGGATTCCGTTGAACCCACCGGGCATGGCCGCCAGCAGGGCGTCCAGGGGGGCAACGGACTCGGCATCCAGGCGACTGCGATCGACCATGACTACTCCTGAGGGCG
>CAYFLO010000178.1:0-4241 GCA_964343995.1 uncultured Bifidobacteriaceae bacterium | reverse complement strand
CGGCCGGAGGAGATGAGATGACCACGCTCACCGTCGGCGCCCCCGTCGCCCGTCGCCGCCCGCTGTGGGGCTGGACGCTCAACGACGGCTTCGTCGTCGCCCGCCGCAACCTCATCCAGACCGTCCGCGTGCCCGAGCTGCTGTTCTTCTCGCTCGTGCAGCCGGTGATCTTTGTGCTGCTGTTCGCGTTCGTGTTCGGTGGTGCGATCCCGATCCCCGGCGATGCCGGCGCGATGGCCTACCGCAACTACCTCATGCCCGGCATCTTCGGGCAGACGGTGTCGTTCGCCGCGGCGTCAAGCACGGTGGGCCTGGCCGAGGACCTGCACAAGGGGATCATCGACCGCTTCCGCTCGCTGCCGATGTCACCCGCCGCTGTGCTGCTGGGCCGCACCTTCGCCGACGCGGCACGGCAGATCCTCGTGCTCGTCGTGCTGTCGATCACCGGCCTGCTCGTGGGCTGGCGCATCAGCGGCGGCGTGCTCAATGCGGTGTGGGCCTACGTGCTGCTGCTGATCTTCGCCTACACGGTGGCGTGGATCGGGGCATGGATCGGCCTGCACATGCCCAACCCCGAGACGGCGAACACCGCCGGCCTGATCTGGCTGTTCCCGCTGACGTTCCTGTCGAACGCCTTCGTGCCGATCGCGTCGATGCCGTCGTGGCTGCAGGCGTTCGCCGCGTTCAACCCGATCTCCACGCTGGTGACGGCCACACGCGAGCTCTTCGGCAACCCCACGGGCGAGCAGCCGGACTACTGGCCGCTTCAGCACAGCGAGCTCTACACGCTCGTGGCGTGCGCCCTGCTCATCGTGATCTTCGCGACGCTGTCGGTCCGCCGCTTCACTCGCGCCACCACGAAGTAGAGCCGGGGCTCGGGGCCCCGGCTCTACTCCGTACGAACGGCTACTTGCCGGCGTTGACGTCGTCGAGGTGGTGGCGGATCTGGATGGCCGCCGCCGCGCCCTCGCCGACCGCGGAGGCCAGCTGCTTGGTCGACCCCGAGCGCACGTCGCCGGAGGCGAAGATGCCCGGCACGCTCGTGGTCATCATGCGGTCGGTGACGACGAAGTTGCGCTCGTCGAGGTCGACCAGGCCCTTCAGCCACCCGGTGTTGGGATCCAGGCCGATGAAGACGAAGGCGCCCTTGGCGGCGTGCTCGGTCTCGGTGCCGTCCTTGGCCTTCAGCGTGATCGACGCGAGCTTGCCGTGGTCGTTCGGGGTGAACTTGGTGACGGCGGTCTCGGTGAGGATCGTCATCTTGGGGTGAGCGGCGACCTTGTCCTGCAGCAGGCGCGAGGCCGCGAGCGTGGCGCCGCGCTCGATGACGGTGACGTGGTCGGCGAACTGGGTGAGGAACAGACCCTCCTCCAGGCCGGAGTTGCCGCCGCCGAGCACGACGATCTCGTCGGCCCCCTTGTAGAACGGGCCGTCGCAGGTGGCGCAGAAGTGGATGCCCGCGCCGATGAGGTCGTCCTCGCCCTCGACGCCGGTGCGCCGGTAGGTGGAGCCGGTGGCCAGGAGCACGGCGCCGGCGCGGATGCGCTGGCCGGTGGAGGTGACAACCTCGGTGATGCCGCCGCCCAGCGGGTTGAGCTCGGTGACCGACACGGCGGGGAGCATCTCGACGTCGTAGCGGCGCGCCTGCTCGGCGAAGCGGTCAGCGAGCTCGGCGCCCTTGATGCCCTCGGGGAAGCCGGGGTAGTTGTCGAGGCGCTCGGTGACACCGGCCTGACCGCCGAGTGCTGACCGCTCGATGATGAGCGTGCGCAGGTTCTCGCGCGCGCAGTAGATGGCGGTCGTGAGGCCCGTGGGTCCGCCACCGACGATGACGACGTCGTAGGAGTCGGTCATGGCCGCGCGCGACAGGCCGAGCTTCTCGGCGAGCTCCTCGTTCGAGGGCTCCACCAGGTGCGAGCCGTCGGGGAAGATGATCGTGGGGATGATCTGCTTGCCGTCGTTGATCTTCTGCACGACCTCCGCGGCGCTCGGATCGGCCTCGAGGTCGACGAACGTGAACGGCACGCGCTGCTCGCCCAGGAACGCCTTGGAGCGGCGGCAGTCGGGGCACCAGGGGGCGCCGTAGACGAGGATCTGGTCGGCCATGAGGACTCCTTGCGCGGGGCGAGCGGGTTGTCTTGATGTCAATTCGACACCGGAAGGCTACACGCTGCAGTGATGCCCCTCGGGGCGCCCGTTCAACCCTGGTCGGCGTCGGCGATGTGCGCCCACGACTGAAGATCGTGACGACCGTCGGCGCGCACCTGGGCGCCGCGCAGCACTCCCTCGAGCACGAATCCGGCCTTGGCCAGCGCACGCTGCTCGGCGATGTTCTCCACATCGGTCGACGCTTCGACGCGGACGATTCCGCGTGCATGAAGTTCGTCAGCAAGGAGCCGCTGCGCGGCGCTGCCGATCCCGCGCCCACGATGCTGCGGGGCCACAGTGATGCCGATGTTCATCGCGCGTGATCCGGCGGTAGGCCCGTAATAGTGCCCGTGCGCACTCAGGTCGCCGACTACCTCGCCGTCGACGACGATCACCCAGCGCTCCAGGTCGCGCGGCTGCGCATCGGCGTCGCGCACTCCCCAGTCCTCGAAGGGGCTCGAGTCGCCGCCCAGGCTCGGCGCGGAGTCGACCGCGCGGATCTGAACCTGGTCGGCGGTGACGGGCATGCGCGAAGGCTAGGGGTGGCGCGATGATGGCGCCATGCCCAACCGCCTGGCGTCGGCGACGAGCCCCTACCTGCTCCAGCACGCCGACAACCCCGTGGAGTGGTGGGAGTGGGGGCCGGAGGCGTTCGCCGAGGCCCGTCGACGCGATGTGCCGGTGTTCCTGTCGATCGGCTACTCGGCCTGCCACTGGTGCCACGTGATGGCGCACGAGTCATTCGAGGACGACGCCACCGCGGCGGTCCTCAACGAGCGGTTCGTCTGCATCAAGGTCGACCGCGAGGAGCGGCCCGACGTCGATTCGGTTTACATGCAGGCCACCGTCGGCCTCACCGGCCATGGCGGCTGGCCGATGAGCGTGTGGCTGGACCACGATGCGCAGCCGTTCTACGCCGGCACGTACTTTCCGCCCACCCCGCGGCACGGCATGCCGGCGTTCACCTCGCTGCTCACCGCGCTGAGCGAGGCGTGGACCGACCGACGCGACGAGGTGCTCGCCGCGGGCGGCCGGATCACCGAGGCGCTTGCTGGCCAGCGGCCGCCGCAGGGCGACGGCTAGGTGCCCGGTGCCGACGAGATCGCCGCGGCCGTGCGCGCGCTGGCCGCCGACCTCGATCCGCGTCACGGCGGCTTCGGCGGGGCACCCAAGTTCCCGCCGTCGATGGCCCTGGAGTTCTGCCTGCGCGCGCACGCGCTCACCGGCGATGCCACCGCGCTGCACCTGGCCGAGCGCACGCTGGAGGCGATGGCCCGAGGCGGCATGTACGACCAGATCGGCGGCGGCTTCGCGCGGTACAGCGTCGATGCGGCGTGGGTTCTACTCCTGGACCCCGCAGCAGCTCGTCCATGTGCTCGGCGCCGACGACGGCGCATGGGCCGCAGCCCTGCTGGAGGTCACCCCGGAGGGCACCTTCGAGCACGGTGCCTCCACTGCGCAGCTGCTGCGCGACCCTGACGATCCCGCGCGCTGGCAGCGCATCCGCGCGCAGCTGCAGGCGGCCCGCGAGCAGCGCCCGCGCCCCGCCCGCGACGACAAGGTGGTGTGCGCGTGGAACGGCCTGGCCATCGCGGCCCTCGCCGATGCCGGGGCACTCCTGAACCGGCCCGACTGGATCGCCGCCGCCGAGCGCGCGGCCGACTTACTCGTCGCGGTGCACCTGGGCGCGCGTGGCGATGACCGACTCGTGCGCACCTCTCGCGACGGTCGCGCGGGCGACACCCTGGGCGTGCTCGACGACTACGGCTCACTTGCCGAGGGACTCCTTGCCCTCGCCCAGGCCACCGGCGAGGTGGCCTGGCTGCAGATCGCCGGCGGCCTGCTCGACATCGCTCTGGAGCACTTCGGCGATGGCGAGGGTGGGTTCTTCGACACCGCCGACGATGCGCCTGCGCTCGTCGTGCGTCCGCGCGACCCGTCCGACAACGCCGAGCCCTCCGGATGGCTGGCCACCGCGAACGCGCTCGTCACTTACTCCGCGCTCACCGGATCGGCACGTCACCGCGCGGCCGCCGAGCAGGCGATCACCGTGGTGACGCGCCGATCCGGTGAGCGCGGAGTAAGTGACGAGC
>CAYFLO010000177.1:2002-4262 GCA_964343995.1 uncultured Bifidobacteriaceae bacterium | reverse complement strand
ACAGCGACAGCCCGATGACCAGCAGCGCGGTCACCGCCACGACGATGAGGTCGTAGGGCGAGATCGGCCAGGTGCGACCAAAGGCATCGATTCCGGCGGCTGAGAACGGCTGGGGATACGCGACCATGTCGCCGCCCCACACCATCGAGGCGAGCGCCTGCAGCGCGATGAGGACGCCGAACGTGGCGATGATCGCGCCGGTGGTGTCCAGGCGCCGCACCGGCGCCCGCACGAGCAGGTAGACGATCAGTCCCAGGACGGCCCCGGCGGCCAGGGCGACGACCAGCGCGAGCAGCCACGATCCGGTCGCGTTCTCGACGGTGAGGGCGACGAAGGTGGTGAACATCGCCTGCCCCACCTGCGCGAAGTTCACCACGCGCGACGAGCGCCAGGTGAGCACGAGCGCCAACGCGATGAGGGCGATGACCGCGCCGTTCGCGGCCCCGCCCAGCAGGTAGTCGATGAAGGTGGACATCAGTACCCCAGGTACGCCATGCGGAGTTCCTCGTCGCCGGCGAGCTCACGCGCGGGGCCGGCCTTCACCACGACTCCCAGGCTGAGGATCACCGCGGTGTGCGCCATGCGCAGGGCGGTCACCGCGTTCTGCTCGACCAGGAGTACCGCCAGGTCGGTCTGGGTCGCCAGGCGGTGCACCAGCTCCAGAATCTGGGTGACGATGAGCGGGGCGAGTCCGAGTGAGGGCTCGTCCAGGAGCAGGCACGTGGGGCGCGACATGAGGGCGCGGCCGATGGCCAACTGCTGCCGCTCTCCGCCGCTGAGGGTCGCTGCGTGCGAGCGGCGTCGCGTCGCCAGCACCGGGAAGAGGTCGTAGACCTCGGCGAGGGCGGACGCGCGGTCGGCCGACGGGCGCCACAGCCCGCCCAGCCGCAGGTTCTCCTCGACGGATAGCTCCGGGATCGTCGAGCGGCCCTCGGGCACGAGGGCGAGCCCGCGTCGAACAATGTCCTCCGGCGCCCGACCCAGCAGCGGCTGTCCGTCGAGCGTGACGGTTCCCGACGTCGCGGGCGTGAGGCCGGCAAGCGCCCGAAGCAGGCTGGATTTGCCGGCGCCGTTCGCACCGATCACCGCCGTCACCTCGCCCCGAGGTGCGGTGAGGCTCACGTCGTGCAGCGCCTGCACCGCCCCGTAGCGCACCGAGAGGCCCTCGACGATCAGGCTCATGCGGCACCCTCCTCGCCGAGATACGCAGCGAGGACCACGGGGTCGCGCCGGATCTCGTCCGGGGTTCCGTGCGCGATGACGCGTCCGGCGTCGAGCACCCAGATGCGATCGCACACCTGCATGACCAGTTCCATGTGGTGCTCGACAAGGAGCACCGTGCGCTGCGGCACCCAGGAGCGGATGAGGGTGGCGAGCTGATCGATGTCGGCGGCCCCGATGCCGCCGGCCGGCTCGTCGAGCAGGAGCACGCGCGGATCGCTCACCAGCGCACGCGCCAGGGCCACCCGCTTCTGAACCGGGTACGGCAACTCCCCCGGCAGACGGTCGGCGGCATCGCCGACGCCCAGTTCGTCGAGCGTCGCGCGCGCACGCTCCTGCACGTGGATGCGCTCGGTGTCACTCCACGGCATGGCCAGGGCGTCGGACACGATGTCGGTGCGCGACCGGGCCCCGAGCATGACGTTCTCGACCGCGGTGAGGCTCGCGAACAGGCCCACGCCCTGCAGGGTGCGCGCGATGCCCATCCCGGTGAGGTCGTGCGGACGCACCCGCCGCACCTGGCGGCCGTCGATGCTCACCCGACCCGCACTCGGGCGCACGAACCCGCTCATGACGTTGAACAAGGTGGTCTTGCCTGCGCCGTTGGGCCCGATCAGGCCGGTGACCAGGCCCGCCTGAGCCGCGATCGAGACGTCGTCGAGGATCTGCAGGCCCGACAGGCGCACGCTCACACCCTCGGTCGCGATCGCGACGTCTGGCACGGGAGACCTCCTTGCTGCCTCGTGGAGTCTGGCGGGGTCGACGGGGCCGGGCAAGCGAAAGCCGCAAATGGAAGTCGGGGTGTGGCGGTGGTGGAGGAATGCAACGAGGGGGCCCGGCCGAGGCCGGACCCCCTCGTGTGCGAGGAGTGCTGCTGCTACGACTCGTCGTCGGCAAGCAGGTTCTTGGTGCGGTTGGGATCCAGCTGCACGCCGGGGCCCATCGTCGACGACATCGTCGCCTTGCGCACGTAACGGCCCTTCGCCGCCGACGGCTTCAGGCGCAGGATCTCGTCGAGCGCCGCGGCGTAGTTCTCCAC
>CAYFLO010000177.1:1115-1992 GCA_964343995.1 uncultured Bifidobacteriaceae bacterium | reverse complement strand
CACCTTGCCGAGCGTGCCGACCTTGCCCATGAGGTCCGGCGTCGCGACTGCGGCATCGAAGTCCGTCCAGCCGCCCTTGACCTTCTCGATCATGTCGTCGCCACCGACGAAGTCCGCGCCCGCGGCGCGCGCCTCATCGGCCTTCTCGCCGTTGGCGAAGACCAGGACCCGAGCGGTCTTGCCGGTGCCGTGCGGAAGGTTGACGGTGCCGCGGACCATCTGGTCCGCCTTGCGGGGGTCGACGCCCAGGCGCATCGACACCTCGACGGTGGGATCGAACTTCAGCTTGGTGGTGTCCTTGACGAGCGTGGCCGCCTCGAGGGGCGAGTACAGCTTGTCGGCGTCGATCTTCTCAGCTGCGGCCGCGTAGGCCTTGCTGCGCTTCATGTCTGCTCCTTCGCAGGTCGTGGTGAATGGGCCGCGCAGGGCCCTCCCACTGGTGGATGGCCGGTCAGGCCGAAACGGTGATGCCCATCTGGCGGGCGGTGCCCTCGATGATCTTCATGGCTGCGTCGACATCGTTGGCGTTGAGGTCCGGCATCTTGGTCTCGGCGATCTCGCGGACCTGTGCCGGGGTGATGCTGCCCACCTTGGTGCGCAGCGCGTTGCCCGAGCCCTTCTCCAGGCCGGCGGCCTTGAGGATGAGGCGCGAGGCGGGCGGCGTCTTGAGCGTGAAGTCGAAGGTGCGGTCCTCGTAGACCGTGATCTCGACCGGGATGACGTTGCCCTTCTGGTTCTCCGTGGCCGCGTTGTAGGCCTTGCAGAACTCCATGATGTTCACACCGTGCTGACCGAGGGCGGGGCCCACGGGCGGCGCGGGGTTGGCGGCTCCGGCCTGGATCTGCAGCTTGATCAGGCCGGCGACCTTCTTCTTCTT
>CAYFLO010000177.1:0-1105 GCA_964343995.1 uncultured Bifidobacteriaceae bacterium | reverse complement strand
TGATCTCGGAAATCGTGGCGTGCAGCGTGGCGAACGGGCCGTCGACCACGGTGACGGAGTCGCCGACGTTGAAGTCGACGACGATGGCAGGGGCCGACGACGCGGCACCACCCTGCGCGGCAGGGGCACCCGCGGGTGCTGCCTTCTTCTCGGGGGCCGGCGCCAGAATGGCAACGACCTCGTCGAGGGAGAGCGGGGACGGCTGGTGGCCGTGGCCCACGAAACCAGTGACGCCGGGGGTGTGCCGAATGGCGCCCCAGGACTCGTCGGTGAGGTCCATGCGCACGAGCACGTAGCCGGGGAACTTGTTGCGTCGGACGAGCTTGCGGACACCGCCCTTGATCTCGGTGACCTCCTCCATGGGCACCTCGACCTGGAAGATGTAGTCCTCCATGTTCAGGCTGACCGTGCGCGTCTGGATGTTGCCCTTGACCTTGTTCTCGTAACCGGCGTAGGAGTGCACGACGTACCACTCGCCCGGGGCGGTGCGCATCTGCTCGCGGAAGGCTTCGACGGGATCGACCTCGGCCTCGTCCTCCTCAGCAGCCTCGACGACGGCAGCCACGACGGCGGCCTCGACGATCGCCTCGGCCTCGGCAACGGCAGCGGCGTCGGCGACGGCCTCCATGTCGGCAGCCTCGTCGGCAATCGCCTGCGCCTCCGCCACGACGGCAGCCTCGTCGGCGTCGTCGGACGGAACGTCAGCGGTGAACTCGGACACGGGACTCCTCGATACCTGGATGCGGCTAGCCGAACACGAACAGGACGGCGCGGGTGAAGACGTAGTCAAGGCCGGCGATGATCGCGGCCATCACCACGACGAACACCACGACGACCGTGGTGTAGGCGATGAGCTCACGCCGGGTCGGCCAGATGACCTTGCGCAGCTCGGCGATGACCTGGCGCACGAACAGGGCCAGACGGCTGAACACATTGCCGCGCGAGGTGCGCGCGGCCTTCTTGCCCGAATCACCGGAGTCGCCCGAGCGACCCTCGACCGCGGTGTCGGTCATGCCGTCCTCCCTTCTCGTTCTCGTTGCGCCCAGGCGGTGGTGCCCGGACGGCGGCCTTGCGCAGGGCCGGAGGGACTTGAACCCCCAACCGC
>CAYFLO010000176.1:426-4316 GCA_964343995.1 uncultured Bifidobacteriaceae bacterium | reverse complement strand
CGACTGGATGGTCAGCCAGTTCAAGAACGCGAACGGCATCGACCTGTCCAAGGACAAGATGGCTATGCAGCGTCTGCGTGAGGCCGCTGAGAAGGCGAAGATCGAGCTGTCGTCCTCGACGCAGACCTCGATCAACCTGCCGTACATCACGGCCGGTGCCGATGGCCCGCTGCACCTGGAGGAGACCCTCAGCCGCGCGCAGTTCGAGTCGATGACCGCTGACCTGCTCGAGCGCACGAAGGCCCCGTTCCAGGCCGTCCTGAAGGACGCCGGCATCGCCGTGGGCGACATCGACCAGGTCGTCCTGGTCGGCGGCTCCACCCGCATGCCCGCCGTGACCGAGCTGGTCAAGAAGGAGACCGGCAAGGACCCCAACAAGGGCGTCAACCCCGATGAGGTCGTCGCCGTGGGCGCGGCCCTCCAGGCCGGCGTCCTCAAGGGCGAGGTCAAGGACGTGCTGCTCCTCGACGTCACCCCGCTGTCCCTGGGCATCGAGACCAAGGGCGGCGTGATGACCAAGCTCATCGAGCGCAACACCACCATCCCGACCAAGCGGTCGGAGATCTTCACCACCGCCGACGACAACCAGCCGTCGGTGCTCATCCAGGTCTACCAGGGCGAGCGCGAGATGGCCGCGTACAACAAGCGGCTGGGCACCTTCGAGCTGACCGGCCTCCCGCCGGCTCCGCGTGGCGTGCCGCAGGTGGAGGTCACGTTCGACATCGACGCGAACGGCATCGTGCACGTGTCCGCCAAGGACATGGCCACGGGCAAGGAGCAGTCGATGACGATCTCCGGTGGCTCCGCGCTGAGCAAGGACGACATCGACCGCATGATGCGCGAGGCCGAGCAGCATGCAGACGAGGACAAGAAGCGTCGCGAGGAGGTCGAGGTCCGCAACAGCGCCGAGGCGCTGGTGTACCAGACCGAGAAGTTCCTCGCCGACAACGCCGACAAGGTCCCCGCGGATGCGAAGGCCAATGTCGAGGGTCCGCTCGACGAGCTGAAGAAGGCCATCGACGCCAACGATCTGCCCGGCATGCGTGCGGCGACCGACAAGGTCGCGCAGGCCAGCCAGGCGCTCGGTGCGGCGATGTACACGATGCAGCAGGAGGCGGGCGGCTCGGCCGGTGCGGCGCAGGATGCGTCCGCCACGGCTGAGGAGGACGTCATCGACGCCGAGATCGTGGACGAGGGCGACAAGTGACCGATGAGCAGGAGCCGCGCGTCCGCGTGACGGACAACAGGCTCATCGATCCGCAGACCGGGGAGGTGCGTCAGCCGTCGGAGACGGCTGACGCCTCCTCGGCCGACAGCCAGGCGGAGACCATCGAGGCCGAGGTCATCGAGGTCGAGGCCAAGGTCGCCGAGCTCACCAACGACCTGCAGCGCATGGCCGCGGAGTACGCCAACTACCGGCGCCGCGTCGAGCGTGAGCGCAGCGAGCTGCGCGATGTGGTCGTGGCGACGGTGCTCTCCGATCTGCTGCCCGTGGTCGACGACGTCGACCGCGCGCGCCAGCACGGCGAGCTCGAGGGCGCCTTCCGCACGGTCGGCGAGGCCCTCGAGGGCGTCGTCACCAAGGCCGGCCTGGAGCGCTTCGGCACGGAGGGCGAGCCCTTCGATCCGATGCAGCACGAGGCCGTCGCCACCGAGCACCGCGACGACGTCACCACCCCGACGGTGGTCGCGGTGTACCAGCCGGGCTACCGGCTGGGCGGGCGCGTGCTGCGCCCGGCGCGCGTGGCCGTCGCCGGCACCGACTAGTGCCGACACCAGTACGTAACGACACGGGACGAGGACAGTGAACAAGGACTGGCTGGAGAAGGACTTCTACGCCCTTCTCGGCGTGGGCAAGGACGCCTCGGCCGACGAGATCAAGAAGAAGTACCGCAAGCTCGCGCGTGAACTACACCCGGACAAGAACCCGGGCGACAAGGCGGCGGAGGAGCGCTTCAAGGAGGTCTCCGAGGCCTACGACGTGCTGTCCGACGACGCCAAGCGCAAGGAGTACGACGAGGCGCGCACCCTGTTCGCCGGCGGCGGTTTCCGCCCCGGTGGCGGATTCGGTGGCGGTGGTTTCGGCGGCGGTGGCTACAACGTCAACATGGAGGACCTCTTCACGGGCGACTCTTCGGCGTTCGGCGACGTGCTCGGCGGGATCTTCAACCGCGGACGCGGTGCGGGCGGGCGCATGCGCACCCCGCGCCGCGGCCAGGATCTCGAGAGCGCCCTGACGCTGTCGTTCGAGGATGTGCTCGAGGGCGTCACCGTGCCGCTGCGTCTGGCCAGCGAAGGTGCGTGCGACTCCTGCCACGGCACGGGTGCGCGCGCGGGCACGGTCCCGCGCGTGTGCCCCACGTGCGACGGCACCGGCCAGACCTCGCGCAACGCGGGCGGCTTCGCCTTCGCCGAGCCGTGCGTTACCTGCAAGGGCCGCGGCCTGTACAGCGACGATCCGTGCCCGATCTGCCTGGGCTCCGGACGTGGCCTGTCCACGCGCACCGTGCAGGCGCGCATCCCCGCGGGCGTCAAGAACGGCGCGCGCATCCGGCTGAAGGGCAAGGGCGCTCCCGGCGAGCGCGGCGGCCCGAACGGCGACTTGCTCGTCGACATCACCGTCACCCCGCACCCGGTGTTCGACCGCAAGGGCGACAACGTGGCGATCACCGTGCCCATCACGGTGGCCGAGGCGGCTCTGGGCGGGGAGATCACCGTGCCCACCCCGCGCGGCGGAACCGTGCGTCTGAAGGTGCCGGCCGGCACCGACAGCGGTCGCACGCTGCGCGTGCGTGGCAAGGGCATGCGGCGCAAGGACGGCACCACCGGCGACCTCATGGTCACCGTCGAGATCTCCGTGCCGCCGACACTGTCGGACGAGGCACGCGAGGCGCTCGAGCGCTTCGCCGAGCACACCGCCGACCACGATCCGCGCCGTGCGCTGATGGAGTCCGTCGGAGACGAGTCATGAGCGCGCGCCGCCCCGGCGAGCGCACCGGCTTCCGCATCGCCGACGACGCTCCGGTCTACGCCATCTCGGTGGCCGCGGAGCTCGCCGGCCTGCACCCGCAGACGCTGCGCCAGTACGACCGGCTCGGACTGGTGCGCCCCACCCGGGTGGGCGGCCGCAACCGGCTGTACTCGGCCAGCGATATCGCACGTCTGCGCGAGATCGCCGAACTCAGCGGCGAGGGACTGTCGCTGGAGGGCATCCGCCGGGTGCTCGAACTGCAGGCCGAGGTGGAGACGCTGCGCGCCCGCCTCGCCGAACTGCGCCGCGACTCCGACTCGACCGCGCTGGTCGTCTGGAACCCCAGCCGGCGCACCTCCTAGACCTGAATCACCGAACGAACGAGGACACCATGGACATTCAATTCACCACCAAGAGCCAGGACGCGATCGGTGCTGCCGTGCGCATCGCGGCGGCCAATGGCAACCCCCAGGTCGAGCCGCTGCACCTGCTCGATTCGCTTCTGCAGCAGGGGCCTGGCATCGCGACGTCGCTGCTGGAGGCCGTGGGCACCGACGTGCCCAACCTCTCCTTCCAGGTCCGCGGCGCCCTGAAGTCGCTGCCGTCCGCCAGCGGCTCGTCGGTCGCCCAGCCGTCGATGAGCCAGGCGGCCCTGCGCGTGCTGCACGAGGCCGATCGCTTCGCCAAGTCGCGCGGCGACGAGTACGTGAGCACCGAGCATCTGCTCATCGCGCTGTCCAAGGACGGCGGCCCCGGTGTGAGCGACCGCCTCGCGCAGTACCACGCCACCCCCAAGGCGCTCATGGATGCGCTCGAGCAGGTGCGCGGCAGCCAGCGCGTCACGTCGGCGGATCCCGAGGGCACCTTCCAGGCGCTGGAGAAGTACGGCGTCGACCTCACCGCGCGCGCCCGCGAGGGC
>CAYFLO010000176.1:0-416 GCA_964343995.1 uncultured Bifidobacteriaceae bacterium | reverse complement strand
GAGGTGCGCCGCACCATCCAGGTGCTGTCGCGTCGCACCAAGAACAACCCGGTGCTCATCGGCGAACCCGGCGTCGGCAAGACCGCCGTCGTCGAGGGCCTGGCCCGTCGCATCGTCGAGGGTGACGTTCCCACGTCACTGCAGGGCAAGACCCTGTACTCCCTGGACCTCGGGGCGATGGTCGCCGGCGCGAAGTACCGCGGTGAGTTCGAGGAGCGCCTGAAGGCCGTCCTCGACGAGATCAAGAACTCCGACGGCCAGATCATCACCTTCATCGACGAGCTGCACACGGTCGTCGGTGCGGGTGCCGGCGGCGACTCCGCGATGGACGCGGGCAACATGCTCAAGCCGATGCTCGCCCGCGGCGAGCTGCGCATGATCGGCGCCACCACCCTCGATGAGTACCGCGAGTACAT
>CAYFLO010000175.1:0-4317 GCA_964343995.1 uncultured Bifidobacteriaceae bacterium | reverse complement strand
ACCCCGACGGCGACTACGTGCGCCGCTGGATCCCCGAGCTTCGGCACCTGGCCGGGAAGAAGGTGCACGCACCGTGGGACGTCGCCGATGGGTACGCACACGGCTATCCCGCGCGCATCGTCGACCATTCCGTCGAGCGCGATGTGGCCCTGGCCGATCACAAGGCACTGAGCCGGACGTGACGCGATGACCGCGCTGCGCGTGACCGGGATCGTCATCGCGGTCGTGCTCGTGATCGTCTACGCGGCTGGGTCCGGGCGCCTGGTGGCCACGTCCGACCCCTGGTACCTGGGCCTGCAGACCCCGCCGTGGCAGCCGCCCGGTGCGGTGTTCGGCCTGGCGTGGGCCTACAACTTCTCGATCCTCCTCGTCGTCGGGATTGCCCTGCCGCTCACGGCCGCGCGCGGCCGAGTGGCGCTCTACCTGGGCACCTTCGCCGTCAGCGTCGTCCTCGCACTGGCCTGGGCCTGGCTGTTCTATGTCGGCCATCAGCCGCTGGCATCGGCCATCGCCCTCACCCTCGCCGCACTGGTGACGGTCGTCATGGTCGTCGCGGCATTCGGCCAGTCGACCTGGATGGGTGTCGTGCTGCTGCCCTACCAGCTGTGGCTGGTCATCGCGACGTCGCTGGCGTGGGGCTACTGGGTCCTCAATCCCAGCACCTGACGCACGTACGATGACGGCATGCCCGTGGTTGCCGTCCTGTCCATGAAGGGCGGAGTGGGTAAGACCACGGTGTCCCTCGGACTGGCGAGTGCCGCGTGGCAGCGCGACCAGCGGGTGCTGCTCGTCGACCTCGACCCGCAGGCCAACGCCACGATGTCCCTCGACGTGCGCGAGGCCCCCTTCACCGCCAACGACGTGCTCGCCGACGCCCGTCCCGGGGTCGCCGCCGATGCCGTGCTGGACTCCGGTTGGGGCGCGACGGTCAAGGTCATCGCCTCCGAGCGCGCCCTGGAGAACCGCAGCACCGAGATCTCCCGCTCCTCGGCCCAGCGCCTGCGCAGCGCCCTGGCCACGGCGCCGCGCGACTACGACCTCGTCGTCATCGACTGCCCGCCGTCGCTGGGCGAGCTCACCCGCAACGCCCTCACCGCCGCCACCCTGGCCGTCGTCGTCACCGAGCCGACGATGTACGCCGTACGCGGCGCGGCCGAGGCGCTGGAGGCCGTCGACATCGTGCGGCGCACCACCAACCCCGCGCTGCGCACCGCCGCCGTTGTCGTCAACCGATATCGCGACGACGACCGCGATCACCGACTGCACCTGGCCGAGCTGCGCGCCGCGCACGGTGACCTGGTGTTCGCGCAGACCCTCGACGACTGCACCGGCATCCCGCACGCCCAGCGCGCGGGCGCCCCGGTGCACTCCTGGAACGCTCCGGGCTCACGTGAGGCGGCCGACGTCTTCGACGATCTGCTCGACCTGCTCACCCCGCCTCCTCCGCCACCCCGTCCCCTGATGTCGCTGCGGAGGTTCTTCACATGAGCGAGCGCCTGCGCAAGGCCGACGACGCCGGCACGCACCCCACGGCGATGGCCGGCGACACGATCCTCGGCGGAGTCACCTCCGACTGGCTCGACACCCGCATGGTGACCATGGAGGTCACCCTGCCCAAGGCGGTGCGCAAGGCCCTGCGCAAGGAGGCCAAGGAGCGGTCGATCTCGGTCGACTCGCTCATCATCGAGGCGCTGCGCGAGCGTCCCCGCCGCTGACGCCTCGCGCAACGGCACCGGGCTACGGCACCGGATGCGCGGAGTCGTAGGCCAGGAACGACGGACGCCGCATCGCCAGCGCGACCGCGAGCACGATGCACGCCAGTCCCCCGGAGATCACTGAGAACGGCTCACCGGCGACGGCAGCGACGGCACCGGCCTCCACGTCGCCCAGGCGCGGACCGCCGGCGACCACCGCGGTGAACACTCCCTGCAGTCGGCCGCGGTAGTGATCGGGGGTGGCCGCCTGCAGGATCGTCGCGCGGAACACCGCCGACACGTTGTCGGCCGCACCTGCACACGCCAGGAAGAGCAGCGCCAAGGGCAACCACCGCACGCACCCGAACGCCGTGATCGCCACGCCCCACAGGACGATGGAGATGACGATCGCGCGCCCCTGCTTGCGCACGTGCGACAGCGGCCCGGACAGCACGCTGGAGCCGAACGCGCCGACCGCCGGCGCGGCACTCAGCAGACCGAGGACGAGAGCGATGTCGCGGGTCGATCCGCCGTACCACTGCGCTGCGATGGCCGGGAAGAGTGCGCGCGGCATACCGAACACCATCGCGATGATGTCCTCGTAGAACGTCATCTGCAGGTTGCTCTTGCCGCGCAGGAAGCTGAAGGCGTCGCGCACCGCCGACCAGCCGGCCCGGGGGGCGTCCTCGCCCGCCACCTGCTCCGGCGGCAGCGACGGCAGGCGGAACATCGCCCAGGCCACGACCGCGAAGGCGATGACGTCGGCCGCGTACGCCGTCGACACGTGACCCGTCGCCGCCACGACGAGTCCACCCAGGAGCGGGCCCAGGGTGAAGCCCAGGCTCCACGTCATCGTTCCCAGCGCATTGGCGGCGGGGAGCAGATCCAGCGGAATGAGCCGGGGGATGATCGACTGACGCGTGGCATTGCCCACGGCGAAGAACCCCGACTGCACCGCGACGATCGCGTAGAGCACGATCACCGAGCCCAGGCCGAGAAGCGACTGCGCGAGGAACGCGAACGAGCAGGCCCACAGCCCTAGCGCCGAGATGAGTCCGACGATGCGTCGGTCGTAGGCATCCGACAGCGTTCCGCCGTACAGCCCGAGCACGACGATCGGAATGAGCTGCGCCAGGCCGACGAGCCCGACCATGAGCGAGGAGTGGGTGAGGTCCCACACCTGCAGGCCGACAGCCACGGCTGTCATCTGCTGGCCGACGTTGCTCACGCCGAGTGCGGTCCACAGGCGTCGGTACGCCGGACTGACGCGCAGCGGCGTGAGATCGACCAGCAGTCGGCGCATCAGGGCGACAGGCGTTCGACGACCCAGTCCTGCGCACGTGACAGGTCGGGTGCATCGACGACGGCCCGGAACCGCAGCCGGTCGTGCAGGCGCGACGGGCGTCCCTGCCAGAACTCCACCGTGACCGGCAGGATTCGCCAGCCGCCCCAGAAGTCCGGGGTCGGGATGTCGTCGCCGAAGCGTTCCTCGAGTTCGGCATAGCGCGCCTCAAGAACCGTGCGATCGGCGATGACCTCGGACTGCCGGCTGGTCCACGCACCCAGGCGCGACCCACGCGGGCGACTGTGGAAGTACGCGTCGACCTCGTCGCGGGCGATGAGCTCGGCGCGGCCGACGACGATGACCTGGCGATGCAGGGCCAGCCAGGGGAAGACGCAGGACGCGGCTTGATGAGCCGCGAGCTCGCTGCCCTTGCGCGAGGTGAGGTTGGTGAAGAACGTGAAGCCGCGCGCGTCGACGTCCTTCAGCAGCACCGTGCGGGCACTGGGCTGGCCGTCGGTCGCCACCGTGGCCACCACCATGGCGTTCGGCTCGGGCAGATCGGCGGCGACGGCCGCGTCGAGCCACGCAGTGAACTGGGCCAGCGGTGTGGACTGCAGGTCGTCGACATCGAAGGTTCCGATGTCGTAGTGCACGCGCATGTCGCCCAGGCCCATGCGCTGATCCCACCACGGCGACGGCTCGCCCGCCCGGGTGACCCGTGCACCCGGACGCCGTGTTGGATGGGGCCGACCGCCACCGCACCCCGCAGGAGAGCCAGATGAGCGACTTCGTCCCCGGCCTGGAGGGCGTCATCGCCTTCGAGACCCAGATCGCCGAGCCCGACCGCGAGGGCAGCGCCCTGCGCTACCGCGGCGTCGACATCGAGGACCTCGTCGGCCGCGTCTCGTACGGCAACGTGTGGGGGCTGCTCGTCGACAACGAGTTCAACCCCGGCCTGCCGCCGGCCGAGCCGTTCCCCATCCCCATCCACTCCGGCGACGTACGCGTCGACGTGCAGTCGGCGATCGCCATGCTCGCCCCGGCCTGGGGCCTGCAGCCGCTGCTCGACATCGACGACGACACCGCGCGCGAGAACCTCGCCCACGTGTCGGTCATGGCGCTGTCGTTCGTGGCGCAGTCCGCGCGCGGCCTGGGCCGCCCGATGGTGCCGCAGTCGCACATCGACGAGGCGAGCACGGTGGTCGAGCGCTTCATGCGTCGCTGGCGCGGGGAACCCGACCCCAAGCATGTGCAGGCCGTCGACGCGTACTTCGTCTCGGCCGCCGAGCACGGGACGAACGCGTCCACCTTCACCGCGCGCGTGATCGCCAGCACCGG
>CAYFLO010000174.1:0-4334 GCA_964343995.1 uncultured Bifidobacteriaceae bacterium | reverse complement strand
GCGCGCCAGTGGACTGTCGGCCAACGCCTCGTCGAGCTGTTCGCGGGTGGCACGCACCTCCTGAAGGCAGATGACGTCGGCCTTCGATGCGGCCAGCCAGTCGACGCCACCGCGGCGCTGCGCCGCGCGGATGCCGTTGACGTTGGCGGTGACGACCGACCAGCTACGCGGCACGGTCCCACTCCGTCTCGGCCGCCACGCGCAGGGCCTGCGCAGCGATGGTGAGCGCGGGATTCTGCGCCCCCGATGACGGGAAGAAGGCGGAGTCGACCACCCACAGGTTGGGGATGTCGTGCGCTCGGCACCACGGGTCGAGTACCGACGTGGCCGGATCGCGCCCCGCCCGCGCGGTTCCGCACATGTGGCTGTTCATGTCGATGGTGAAGCGCTGCTCGAATACGCCGGTGTAGCCAGCGCGGTGGAGGACCTGCTTGGTGCGCGCGAGCAGCAGTTCATGGCGGTCGTAGTTGGTGCGCCGCCACGAGATGCAGATGCGCCCCTGGGCATCGACGGTCACGCGGTTGTGGACGCTGGGGAGGTCCTCGGTCATCACCAGCAGCTCCAGGCTTCGGTCGGCCATGCGGTCGAGCACCGCGCGCGGCACGCGGGTGGCGTGCGTCTTCATCATCGAGCCCTGGACCTTGCCGATGAGCTGGATGGTGCCGCCGGGATATCCGTCGCCCATGTCGTCGTAGTAGTCGTTGACGGCCAGCGTCTTCTGGAACACCACATCGTTGCGGCGACGCGGATCCACGGCGGCCAGGTGGGTGTTGTTGTGCACCATGTAGTTGCGCCCCAGGAGCCCGCTGGAGTTGGCCAGGCCGGTGGGGTGGGCATCGTCGCGGCTGGCGAGCAGCAGCGCCGCGGAGTTCGCCGCCCCGGCCGACACCACCGCACAGCCGGCCTCGACCACCAGCGGCTCGCCGTCGAGCGTGCCGTGCAGGCGGGCGATGCGGCCGGCGCCGTCGACCTCCAGGCGGGTGATGTGCGCACCGGTGAGGAGCCGCACGCTCCCGCCGGCCATCGCCGGGCCCAGGGCGCACGTCTGCGCATCGGACTTGGCGCCCAGTCGACACGGGAATCCATCGCATGTCTGGCAGCGGATGCACGGGCCGCCGGGCCGCAGGTCGATGCCCATCGACGTCGTCGACGGGTGCAGACCCTGCTCCAACAGTCGGTGGCGCAGCAGATCGATGTAGGGCTCGTGCGGCAGCGGCGGGTACGGGTACGGCTGGCTTCGCCACGGCTCCGACGGATCCTCGCCCACGGTGCCGTGCACGCGGTACAGCGACTCCGCCTGCCCGTAGTACGGCTCGAGGTCGGCATAGCTGAACGGCCACGCCGGCGATACGCCCGACGGGTAGACCGTCTCGGCGAGGTCGCGCTCGCGCATGCGCGGCAGGCTCGCGCCGTAGACCTTGGAGTTGCCGCCGACGACGTAGTGCACGCCCGGGTGAAACGGCTCGCCTTCGTCGTCCAGCCAGGTCTCGTCGGGCTTGTATCTCCGCTGGGTGAAGACCGCCTCGGGTGACCAGTTCTGGGCTTCCTGCGGCAGGAACCCACCGCGCTCCAGAACGAGGGTGTCGATTCCGCGCTGCGCCAGGCCCCACGCGAGGGTGCCCCCACCCATGCCGCTGCCGACAATGACGACGTGGGCCGCGTGCCGGTGCATCGCGTCAGCGTGCCGTGTAGAAGCGCAGCTCGCTGGGCTGACGCAGCAGCGGCCCCAGCACGATGTTGCCGTCGATCACATGCGACAGGGTCATGTGGTGGTCCCAGTCGGGACGGGAGTGGAACTTCTCCAGCATGTACCAGGTGGTGGGGTCGTCCTCATCGACGACGAGCTCCATGAAGATGTTGCCCGGCTCCTGGCGCGTGCCGGCCACGATGCCGGCCAGGGCGGCGCGGGCCTCGTCCGCGCGTTCCATGATCGGGCGGATCGTGACGATGAGGTACAGGGGGCCGTCCTCGTGGGGACCGCTCGCCTCAACCATGCCGCTCCCTTCGGGTCGCCGGACGCTAGCACGGCAGGCACGGCCGCAGGCCCCATGCCGGCCTCATGGCAGCGCCTCTAGCATGAGGGGCCTCGGGGACCGCCCGATGACCTGCGACCCAGGGGGACACGTGAAGAAGGTCCTCATCGCCAACCGCGGTGAGATCGCCATCCGTGCAGCCCGTGCCGCCCGCGAGCTCGGCGTGACCTCTGCGGCCATCTACACCGCGGAGGACCGCAGCGCTCTGCACCGTCTCATTGCCGACGAGGCCTATCAGATCGGCCAGCCCGGCCACCCGGTGCGCAACTACCTGGACATCCCGGAGATCCTCGCCATCGCCGAACGTGCGGGTGCCGACGCGGTCTACCCCGGCTACGGATTCCTGTCGGAGTCGGCCACCTTCGCCCAGGCCGTCGTCGACGCCGGGCTCACCTGGGTCGGGCCGACCCCGGAGACCCTCATCCTCACCGGCGACAAGATGCGCGCCCGCGAGTCCGCGCTGCGCGCCGGGGTTGTCGTGCTCCAGGGCAGTGGTCCGGTGACGACGGTCGCCGAGGCGCAGTCCGAGGCCGAGCGCATCGGGTACCCGGTGTTCGTCAAGGCCTCCGGCGGTGGTGGAGGGCGCGGGCTGCGCCGCGTGAACAGCCCCGAGGAGATCGCCGACATCTTCGATTCCGCACGTCGCGAGGCAGCGGCCGCCTTCGGCGATGACTCGCTGTTCGTCGAGCAGGCGGTGGTGCGCCCCCGGCACGTGGAGGTGCAGATCCTCGCCGACGGTGTCGGAGGGGTCGTGCACCTGTACGAGCGCGACTGCTCGGTGCAGCGTCGCCATCAGAAGGTCGTCGAGATCGCCCCGGCGCCGGGCCTGCCGCGCTCGCTCATCGACCGCCTGTGCGCCGACGCCGTGCGTTTCGCACGCGAGGTCAACTACCGCGCCGCCGGCACGGTGGAGTACCTGGTGTGGACCGATCCCGACCGGCGCTCGCCCGGACACATCGACGGGTTCGGCTACGCGTTCATCGAGATGAATCCGCGCATCCAGGTCGAGCACACAGTGACCGAGGAGGTCACCGGCGTCGATCTCGTGCTCTCCCAGCTGCGCATCGCACGCGGGGAATCCTTGGACGACCTGGGCATCGCGCAGCACCGCATCAGCGTGCAGCGCAGCGCCATCCAGTGCCGGCTCACCACGGAGGATCCGGCCGACGGATTCCGCCCCTCCACCGGCACGATCAACGTCTACCGCTCCCCCGGTGGTCCGGGCATCCGCCTCGACGGTGCCACCTACGCCGGCGCTGAGGTCACCCCCTTCTACGACTCGCTGCTGGTCAAGCTCACCGCCAGCGGCGCCGACTTCAGCTCCGCGGCCCGCCGAGCCCGACGCGGCCTGTCGGAGTTCACGGTGCGCGGCGTGGCGACCAACGTGTCGTTCCTGCGCGCACTGCTCGATGAGCCGGACTTCCTGTCCGGCCGGCTCACCACCGCGTTCCTGGACGAGCACCCGCACCTGGTCTCCGCGCAGCCATCGGCCAAGACCTCGTACTCCGGCCTGCTGCTGCGCCTGGCCGAGGTCACCGTCAACCGTCCGCACGGAGCCGCCCGCACCGAGCGACGCGATGCCGCAACCCTGCTCCCGGTCGATCGCATCACTGCGGCGCCTGAGCGCACAGCACGTCGGGTGATGGATGAGCAGGGCCCCGCGGCCCTGGCGCAGTGGCTTCGCGACCTGCCCTATGTGGCCGTCACCGACACCACTCTGCGCGACGCGCACCAGTCACTGCTGGCCACGCGCGTGCGCACGACCGACCTCGTCGCGGGCGCCGAGGCCGCTGGTCGCCTGCTGCCCGGACTGTTCAGCCTGGAGTGCTGGGGCGGAGCCACCTTCGACGCCGCACTTCGCTTCCTGTTCGACGATCCCTGGGAGCGCCTGGAGCGCCTGCGCGCGGCGGCACCCGGCCTGCTCACCCAGATGCTCATCCGCGGCCGCAATGCCCTGGGCTACGCCCCGTATCCGGACGATGTCGTCACCGCATTCGTGGCCGAGTCACGCGAGGCCGGCATGGACATCTTCCGGGTGTTCGACGCACTCAACGGCGTCGACCGCACCCGCCCGGTCATCGACGCGGTGCGCGAGCACGGCGGCTATGCCGAGGGTGCGATCTGCTACACGTCCGACCTGCTGAATCCGGCCGAGAAGGTCTACACGGTCGACTACTACCTGCGCGTCGCCGAGCAGTACGTCGACGCCGGCGTGCACGGCCTGTGCATCAAGGACATGGCCGGGCTCCTGCGGGCTCCCGGTGCCGCCGTTCTCGTCTCGGCGCTGCGCGACCGCTTCGA
>CAYFLO010000173.1:0-4372 GCA_964343995.1 uncultured Bifidobacteriaceae bacterium | reverse complement strand
CCTCCAGACGCTCCCGGGCCACGCGATCAAGTGCGACTACGTCGGCCCCCGGGGTGACGGCCTGACGGGCGGCGCCGGCGGCGGCGTCGACCTGGGCGTGCAGATCGGCCTGCCAGGGGTCCGGTTCGCGCCCCACGATCCAGGTGCGGGTCATGTCGGCGTGGTACCCGTCCACCAGGGCTCCCGCATCGATGACCACGAGGTCACCCTCGGCCAGCGACTGCCGGCTCGGCGAATGGTGCGGGAGCGCACCCGCGGCGCCCGACCCCACGATCGTCTCGAAGGAGCGGTCATCGGCACCGAGCTCACCGAAGATCTGCTCGAGTCTGCGGGCCACCTGCACCTCGGACATCCCCACCCGGAGCTCGTCGGCGAGCGCGAGGAAGGCGGCAGCTGTGATGGCGCAGGCGCGCTCGAGGCTGGCGAGTTCGCCATCGTCCTTGACTGCGCGAAGCCGCTCGATCAGCGGGTCCGCTACAACGGTTGACGCATCGAGCGCACGGCACGCCAGCAGGTCGCCGGCACTGCACCCGGGTTCCACAGCCAGGCGCGCCGTCCCGAGGCGATCGAGTACGGCCGTGCGGGTGTCGCGGTCGATGACCGTGGCGACATCTGGCGCCTCCTGCACCACCTGATCGCGGTACCGCCCATCGGTGCCCAGGAGCTCGTCGTCCGCGCTGATGGCCAGCACGGCGTTGCTTCCAGTGAAACCCGTGAGGTAGCGGACATTGACCAGCGACGTGACGAGCAACGTGCGGCCCTGCAGTGACTCCGCCATCGCGGCCCGCAGCCGCGCCCGCCGCTCACCGGCGGCATTCGTGCCCATGGTGCCGATCAGGCGAGCCGGGCGGCGACCGCTCGCAGGCCCAGAAGGTAGGAATCGACACCCAGGCCGGCGATGGTGCCGGTCACCACCCCGGAGATGACCGAGGTGTGCCGGAAGGTCTCACGGGACGCCGGATTGGACAGGTGGACTTCGATGATGGGCCCGGTGACGATCGCGCAGGCATCGCGCAGGGCGTAGGAGTAGTGCGTGAAGGCCGCGGGATTGATGACGACGCCGGCGCCCTCGTCCTGTGCCCGATGCAGCCAGCCGATGAGCTCGGCCTCGTCGGCGGTCTGGAGCACCTCACACGTCACCCCGAGAGACTGCGCCTCACGGGTGCACGCCTCAGCGATATCGGACAGCGTGAGGGTCCCGTAGATGCCTGGCTCCCGCGTGCCCAGCCGGTTGAGGTTGGGCCCATTGAGCACGAGGACGTGGCGCATGGCCGAACCCTACGCGCGCGCCGGCCCTGCGCCCGACACCGCGAGGTACGCCGCCTCGAGCAACGCCTCGTCGGGACCGTCCAGCGGCACCGGCTCGCCGATCCCCCGCAGGGCCACGAAACGAAGGGTGGCTCCCCGGGCCTTCTTGTCGATCGCCATGGCCGCCCGCAGGTCCGGCCAAGACGCGCCGCGGTAGTGGGTGGGGAGCCCGACGGTACCCAGGATGCGACGGTGTCGCTCCACGTCCGCCGGGGACAGCAACCCGGCGCGCTGGGCCAGTTCAGCCACGTAGACCAGTCCAACGGCGATGGCATCGCCATGACGCCACCGGTAATGCTCCTCGCGCTCGACCGCGTGCCCGAAGGTGTGACCGTAATTGAGCACCTCTCGCCCTAGCCCGCCCACACCGGCCTCGCGGAAGTCCTGCGACACCACCTGCGCCTTCACGCGGACGGCTCGTGCCACCAGGCTGGCGAGCATCGCTCCCGAAGGGTCCAGAGCCGCCTGGGGATCGGCCTCGATGTCGTCCAGGATCGACGGGTCGGACGTGAGCCCCACCTTGATCACTTCGGCCATGCCCGCAACAAGGTCCGCCCGCGGCAATGTGGCGAGCAGATCCAGGTCGATGATCACCAGCGAGGGGCTCCAGAAGCAGCCCACCAGGTTCTTGCCCGCAGCGGTATTGATGCCGGTCTTGCCGCCGACGGCTGCATCCACCATGCCCAGCAGAGTCGTGGGCACCTGGATCACGCGAACGCCCCGCAGCCAGGTGGCCGCCACGAAGCCGGCGAGGTCGGTGGTGGATCCGCCCCCCAGGCCCACGACCGCGTCATTGCGCGTGAACCCCGCCGCTCCCAGGGCATCCCAGCACCGCTGTGTAGTGGCTGCCGTCTTGGCGTCCTCACCGTCAGGAAGCTCGATCGTCAGCGGGGAGATGCCCTGGCCCCGCAGAACATCGGCGAGTTCCCGCGCGCGATCCTGCATGACCTGCGGATGCAGCACGGCTACGCGGGTGGCTCCGGTGACCGCCGGACCGATGCGCTCCATGAGGCCGCGGCCGATGACCACGTCGTAGTCACGCTCGGCGGAGACCGGGATCGTCACCATGGTCATGACATCACCGGACCCGCCGCCAGGATGGCGTCGACGATCTCGTCGGGGGTGAGCTGAACGGTGTCGACACGCATGTCGCTCACCTGCGCGTACAGCGGCTCGCGCTCGGCCATGAGGCGCCCCATCGTCTGGCGCACATTGCCCAGCAGGAGCGGACGGGCCGTGTTCATACCCACGCGTGAAACCGCCGTCGACAGGTCGACCTCCAGCCACACCACGGTGTGGTCGGCGAGCAGATCGCGTGTGCCCGCATTCAGGATCGCTCCGCCGCCCACCGACACCACACCACCGCGCGTGGGCTCGTCCGCCGCGATGAGGGCCTCACGCACGGCCTGCGCCTCCAGTGCACGGAAGGCCGGTTCTCCCTGCGAGACGAAGAGATCGGCGATGGTGGCACCCGCCTGCGCCTCCACCATGGCATCGGTGTCGAGGTGCCGTGTGCCCAGTCGTGCGGCCAGCGCACGTCCGATCGTCGACTTGCCGGCACCCGGAGGGCCGACGAGGACGATCGCCATCAGCGGATGGCCAGCGCGTCGAGGTACCCCTGCAGGTTACGTCGAGTCTCGGTGACGCTGTCGCCGCCGAACTTCTCCATCACGGCATCGGCGAGGACGAGCAGGACCATCGCTTCGGCCACGACTCCGGCCGCGGGAACCGCGCACACATCGGAGCGCTGGTTGATGGCCTTCGCCTCCTCACCGGTGGCGACGTCGACCGTGCGCAGGGCCCGCGGAACCGTCGAAATCGGCTTCATTGCCGCGCGGACGCGCAGGACCTCGCCCGTGGACATGCCGCCCTCGGTTCCTCCGGAACGCCCCGAGGTGCGTCGCAGGGTGCCGTCATCGTTGACGATTTCGTCCTGCGCCGCCGATCCGCGGGCCGCGGCCAGAGCGAAACCGTCGCCCACCTCGACGCCCTTGATCGCCTGGATGCCCATGAGGGCCGCCGCCAGGCGCGCGTCGAGTCGACGGTCCCAGTGCACGTGGCTGCCTAGGCCAGGCGGCAGCCCGTAGGCGAGCACCTCGACCACGCCACCGAGGGTGTCACCGTCGGAGAAGGCTGCTGCGATCTCGGCCTCCATGGCCGCTTGCGTGGACGCGTCGGCGCATCGCACAGGGCTGTCGTCGATACGGTCAAGGTCGGCGGGCGTCGGCAGTGGCGCTCCCTCCGGAACGGCGACGGTGCCGATCCGCACGATGTGACTGAGAACCTCGATACCTGCCACTTCGCGCAGGAAACTGCGTGCCACTGCCGCCAGGGCCACCCGCGCAGCGGTCTCACGGGCGCTCGCGCGCTCCAGGATCGGTCGGGCGTCGTCGAAACCGTACTTCTGCATGCCGACGAGATCGGCATGACCGGGACGGGGCCGGGTGAGCGGTGCGTTGCGCGCGAGATCGGCGAGTGCGGCTTCGTCGACCGGGTCCGCGGACATCACCTGCTCCCACTTGGGCCACTCGGAGTTGCCCACCTCGATCGCCACCGGACCGCCCAGGGTCAGGCCATGGCGGACGCCGCCGATGACGCGCACGAGGTCCTGCTCGAACTTCATGCGGGCGCCACGGCCGGCGCCAAGCCGGCGACGGGCGAGGTCATGTCCGATCGCCTCACGGGTGACCGGGATGCCGGCGGGGAGACCCTCGGCGATCGTCACCAGGGCCGGCCCATGCGACTCCCCTGCGGTCAGCCAGCGCACCATGGGGGTGATCCTCCCAGACGCGCGTCAGGCCAGCGCCGCGGCCATGGCCGCCACCGGCGCCGCGAGACCGGTCATGAGGGTCACCTGCTCCACGGCCTGCCAGAGCAGCATGTCGCGGCCGCTGGCCACCTGCGGATTGGGCCACGCCGCAGCCAGGGGCGTTGGCCAGGGGTGATACGACGCATCCAGCAGGAGTGCGTCAGGTCCGACGAGCGCTGCCGCCTCCGCCCAGGGTGCTCCTGCCGGGCCCGGCAGCGTGCTCACGGCGATATCGACCTCCAGGGATCCCGGCGC
>CAYFLO010000172.1:0-4404 GCA_964343995.1 uncultured Bifidobacteriaceae bacterium | reverse complement strand
GGGAGGGACGCACATGAGCCGCCTGTGGGGCAATCCCTGGATCGGCCTGGTGTTCCGGCTCGTGCTCGCGGGCGTGCTTCTCTACGCGGGCACCGTCAAGCTGCTCGAGCCCAACGGCGCCCGCGAGGCGATCGTCGCCTACCGGATCTTCCCCGGAAGCATCCCCACGGTGCTGGGCTGGGCACTCCCCATCGGTGAGGTCGTGCTGGGTCTGCTCCTGCTCGTGGGTCTGCTCGTGCGCTGGGCCGGGCTCGCCACGGCACTCCTCATGGCCGCCTTCATCGCCGGTATTGCCAGCGTCTGGGCGCGTGGCTACAGCATCGACTGCGGCTGCTTCGGCGGCGGCGGCGACATCTCCGGTGAGGGCACCACCTGGCGCTACACCTCCGAGATCCTTCGCGACCTGCTCTTCTGTGGCATGGGCGTGTGGCTGGTCGCCTGGCCCCGCACCCGCCTGGCTGTGCAGGGTTCCGGGGCCACCACGTACGGTGGTACCCCTCACGACGACATGGGAGTCAGCGCATGAGCAACCCTGGCAGCGGACGGCGCGAGCGCGCCGCGGCGGCGAACGCCTCAGCGATGTCCTCGGAACGACGTCGCGAGCGCACCGTGCGCATCGTCGGTGCGATCACTGTGGTCGTCGTGGTCGTGGCCATCATCGTGACCGCCGTATGGGTCAAGCGCTCGGGCTCAGACTCCGGCGGCTCGGCCACGCCGACCGCCACGGCCGACCCGAACGCCAAGCTCCCCACCGGAGTTCTGGCCACGGGCGACCCATACGAATACGGCGTGCCCTACGGCAAGGCTGGGGCCAACGTTCCGGTGCTGGAGATCTGGGAGGACTTCCAGTGCCCGTCATGCGACGCGGTCGAGAAGGCCAACGGCGCGGGCATCGAGGCCCTCGCCAATCAGGGCAAGATCCGGCTCATCTGGCGTCCCACCACGTTCCTGGACGGCAATCTGAAGAACGACTCGTCCTCGCGGGCGGCCGCGGCCTGGGGCTGCGCCATCGACGCGGGCAAGGCGGCCGAGTACCACAACACGATCTACGCCAACCAGCCCAAGGAGGGCGTGGGCTACACCGACGCCAACTTCGTGGAGTTCGCCAAGACCTCCGGCATCACCGGTGCGGCGCTCGACACCTTCACTACGTGCCTGAACGATCACACCTACCTGCCGTGGGCGGCCACGTCGACCCAGGTGTTCTACGACAAGAACATTCCGGGCACCCCGGCGGGTTTCCTGGACGGCACCGAGGTGGCCCCCAAGGACCTCGCCGATCCGGCAGCCCTCACCGCGCTCATCGACAAGGCGACCGCAGCCAAGGCGTCTGGGGGCGCCGCCAGCCCGGCGGCCGCCAGCCCGTCGGCCTCGTAGTCAGGGGCTCCCGAACCGGCGCGGCCCGCCGCGCCTTGGGGTAGAGTTCGCGGCGCGGGCCAACGACGTCCCGCCTCGGCCGATCCGGCCGTGGCCGTCGTCGTCAGGAGTGCCCGATGTCCCTCACCCCGCCCTCGGCTTCGCCGTCGCTGTACGCATCCTCGGCCCAGCCGACGGCTCAGGGTCTGTACGACGGCACCCGTGAGCACGACGCCTGCGGCGTGGCCTTCGTGGCCACCCTCACCGGCGTTCCGTCGCACGCGATCGTCGACCAGGCGCTGACCGCCCTGCGCAACATGGAGCATCGCGGCGCCTCGGGGGCCGAGCCCGACAGCGGTGACGGCGCCGGCATCCTCGTCCAGGTCCCCGATGCCTTCCTGCGCCGCGCGAGCGGGCTGCCGCTCCCGCAGGCCGGCGCCTACGCGGTGGGCATCGGCTTCCTTCCGTCCGATCCCCGGGCTGCCACCCAGGCGCGGACCGACATCGAGGCGATCGCCCGCCAGGAGTCGCTCACGGTGCTGGGCTGGCGCGAGGTGCCGGTCGATGCCACGGGCGTGGGGGCCACGGCCCGCAGTGTCATGCCGGCGTTCTGGCAGCTGTTCGTCACCGCCCAGGGACGCGACGGGCAGCCGCGCACCGGCCTGGACCTTGACCGTGCGGTGTACCCGCTGCGCAAGCGCGTCGAGCACGAGCTCGGCATCTACTTCTCCTCGCTGTCCAGTCGCACCCTGGTCTACAAGGGCATGCTCACCACGGGGCAGCTGGAGCCGTTCTACCCCGACCTATCCGCCCCGGACTTCGACTCCGCGCTGGCGCTGGTGCACTCGCGCTTCTCGACCAACACGTTCCCGTCGTGGCCCCTGGCGCACCCCTACCGTTACATCTCGCACAACGGCGAGATCAACACCGTGCGCGGCAACCGCAACTGGATGCAGGCGCGCGAAGCCCTGCTCACCTCGGCGCTCATCCCCGGTGACCTGTCGCGGCTGTTCCCCATCTGCAGTGGCGGCGGTAGCGACTCGGCATCGTTCGATGAGGTGCTGGAGCTGCTGCACCTGGGTGGACGCTCACTTCCGCACTCGGTGCTGATGATGATCCCGGAGGCGTGGGAGAACAACCCCACGATGGATCCGGCTCGGCGCGCGTTCTACGAGTTCCACGCGACGTTCATGGAGCCGTGGGACGGCCCGGCGAACGTGTGCTTCACCGACGGCTCGATCATCGGCGCGGTCCTGGACCGCAACGGCCTTCGTCCCGGGCGCTTCTGGGTCACCGATGACGGCCTCGTCGTGCTCTCGTCGGAGGCCGGGGTGCTCGACATCGACCCGGCGCGGATCGTGCGCAAGGGCCGGCTCCAGCCGGGCCTGATGTTCCTGGTCGACACCGTGCAGGGCCGGATCATCGAGGACGACGAGGTGAAGGCCGAGCTGGCCGCGCAGGAGCCGTATGCGCAGTGGCTGGAGTCCGGTCTCATCCATCTGGCCGAGCTGCCCGAGCGCGAGCACATCGTGCACACCCACGAGTCGGTCGCCCGCCGCCAGCAGACCTTCGGCTACACCCAGGAGGAGGTGCGGATCCTGCTGCAGCCCATGGCGGCCAGCGGGGCCGAGCCGATCGGATCGATGGGCACTGACACCCCCATCGCGGCACTGTCGGACCGACCACGCCTGCTGTTCGACTACTTCGCCCAGCTCTTCGCCCAGGTCACCAACCCGCCGCTGGACGCCATCCGCGAGGAGATCGTCACCTCGCTGTCCAGCGCCATCGGCCCCGAGGGCAACATGCTCGACGCCGGTCCGGGCCATTGCCGCCAGGTGGTGCTGCCGTTCCCCGTCATCGACAACGACGAGCTGTCCAAGATCCTGCACATCAACGCAGATGGCGCCCATGCCGGCTTCGCCGGGGCACGCGTCTCGGGTCTGTACCCCGTCAGCGGCGGGGGAGAGGCGCTGGAGCGCCGCCTGCGTGAGGTGTTCAACGAGGTCGACGCCCTCGTGCGACAGGGCAAGCGATTCATCGTCCTGTCCGACCGCGACAGTGACGCCCAGCTGGCGCCGATCCCGTCGCTGCTGCTGTGTGCGGCCGTGCACCACCACCTGGTGCGCACCAAGGCGCGCACCCAGGTGGGCCTCATCGTGGAGGCCGGTGACGTGCGCGAGGTGCACCACGTGGCCCTGCTGATCGGCTACGGCGCTGCTGCGATCAACCCCTATCTCGCGCTGGAGACGGTCGAGGATCTCGCCCGCAGTGGCGGCATCGAGGGTGTGACGCCGGAGAAGGCGATGCGCCACCTCATCAAGTCCCTGGGCAAGGGTCTGCTGAAGGTCATGTCCAAGATGGGTGTGTCGACCGTGGCGTCCTACCGCGGCGCGCAGATCTTCGAGGCCATCGGCCTGGCCCCGTCGGTGATCGACGCCTACTTCACCGGCACGGCGTCCAAGCTCGGCGGCGTGGGCCTGGACGTCATCGCCGACGAGGTGGCCCAGCGCCACCGCACGGCGTACCCGCCCACCGGCACCCCCAACGCGCACCGCACGCTGGACGTCGGCGGGGAGTACCAGTGGCGTCGCGAGGGCGAGCAGCACCTGTTCGACCCCGAGACCGTCTTTCGCCTCCAGCACGCCACCCGCAGCAAGCGCTTCGACATCTTCCGCCAGTACACCGATCGCGTCGACAGTCAGTCCGAGCGGCTCATGACGCTGCGCGGGCTGTTCCGCTTCAAGGACGGGGCCCGTCCGCCGGTGCCGATTGACGAACCGCATCGGTGCGAAGTCGAACACCGGTGAGGGCGGCGAGGATCCGGAGCGGTTCGTGCCGCTGCCCAACGGCGACTCCAAGCGCTCGGCGATCAAGCAGGTCGCCTCGGGTCGGTTCGGCGTCACCAGTGAGTATCTGGTCAACAGCGACGACATCCAGATCAAGATGGCGCAGGGCGCCAAGCCCGGTGAGGGCGGCCAGCTGCCCGGCCACAAGGTGTACCCGTGGGTCGCCAAGACCCGTCACTCGACGCCAGGCGTAGGCCTCATC
>CAYFLO010000171.1:0-4413 GCA_964343995.1 uncultured Bifidobacteriaceae bacterium | reverse complement strand
GGTGACGCGGGTGATTCTGCGACCCCGGCGGGGCCCGGCCCTGCTCCGACACGGCCCAGGGTGTGGGCGGCCAGGGCCTGCCCGGCAGCCACCGCCTTCTCCAGGCTCCCCCCGGAGCACCAGGCCGCCAGGAAGCCCGCGGCAAGAGCGTCTCCGGCACCGGTGGTGTCGGTGACCGGGCCGGCACGCTCGGGCGCCGGCTGCACGACGCGCTCGGCTCCCGCCTGTGCCCAGCATCCGCGGGCTCCGACCTTGACCACGGCCACGGGCACGATCGACGCCAACTGCGTCAACGCATCCCGGCCATCCGTCGCACCGGTGAGTGTGCACGCTTCGAGTTCATTGGCCAGAACGACTGTGACGTCGGTGAGCGCCTCCGTCACGGTTGCGCGATGGTCGGCCAGGGGTGCGGCCGACGACAGATCCAGGCTCGTGGTGATCCCTCGTTCCCGAGCCGCCACGAGCAGGGCGCGCACCGCAACCGTGCTCGACGGTCGCATGAGGCCGTAGGCCGACACGTGCACGTGCCGGGCGTCCTCAAGGCAGCGGGCGTCCGGGGCGAGCAGCGCATTGGCGCCCGGATCGGTCAGCATCGTGCGCTCGCCGTTCGGATCGATGAGGACGATGCAGGTCCCGGTCGCGGTCCGGGGAGCCACCTGCAGGGCGCACTGCTCGTCACGAAGGCCCCAGTCGGTCAGACCCGCACGTGCCACGTCAGCGAGGTGGTCGTCGCCCATCGCCGCGACGAGGCGGACCGGGTGGCCTCCGCGGACCAGCCATGCTGCGGTGCCGGCGGCTCCGCCTCCCGTGCCCAGTCGCGTGTGCACCGGGGTATCGCTGTCGACGGCCAAGGGGGCTTGGAGCTGGACGCTGACGTCGACCATGACGTCTCCGACGACGACGAAGACGCTCACCGAATATCCGCTAGGCGCAGGCGGCGACGGCGATGTCGGCGGCAAGCGCGGCATTGCGCAGGATGATCCGCTCGTTCACCACCAGGCTGGCACCGTGAGTGGTGCGGTGGAAGTGGTCGAGCAGGAACGGCGTGACCGCCTTGCCGGCCACGTGAGCGGTCTTGGCTGCCGCCAGCCCCTCCTCCAGGACGCGATCGTGAAGGTCCGGGTCGAGTTGCTCGTCGACGGGCAGTGGTGATGCCACCACCAGGGCGGAGGGCACGGCGAGTTCGCGACGGGCGCTCATGATGGCGGCAACATCGGCGGGGGAGTCGACCCGTGCCTCAACCGGATGTCCGGAGTCGGCGAGGTAGAAGCCGGGGAAGCGGTCGGTGCCGTACCCCAGGATGGAGATGTTGAGCGTCTCCATGCGCTCCAGGGTCGCGCCGACGTCGAGGATCGACTTCACGCCGGCACACACGATCGTGATCGGCGTGATTCCCAGCGTGGTGAGGTCGGCTGACTCGTCCCAAGACTCCCGCGCGTAACGGTGCACGCCACCGAGGCCACCCGTGGCGAAGACCGGAATACCCGACTGAACCGCCAGGTGGCTCGTGGACGCCACTGTTGTCGCACCGCTTCCCCCGCGGGCCACGACGGTGGCGATATCGCGGACGCTTGCCTTGACGACGTCATCGCGCGAGGCCAGGGACACCAGTTGCTCATCGTTCAGTCCGATGTGGACGGTGCCGTCAAGGATGGCGATGGTGGCAGGGACCGCGCCGTGATCGCGCACCGTGGCCTCAACCGCCCGGGCGACCCGGAGGTTCTCCGGCCGGGGCAGGCCGTGGCTGATGATGGTGGACTCCAGGGCGACCACCGGCGTCCGGGACGCCAGAGCGGCGGCGACGTCGGGGGCGAGGGCCAGCGGCATGCTGTCACCCTAGCCACGGCCTCGTGGCCACCCTCGACCCAGACGCGCCGCGCCCATCGGTGGTGGATGACAGGATGCCCCCATGACCTCCTCGGGACTGGGCCTGCGGCTGCGCTCCGACATCCAGAAGTCCGGGTACTACCCCGACCTCGTGGCCGACGCCCTGGAGACCGCTCTGGCCGAGGAGGAGCTGGTCGCCTATGTCGTCCATCATGAGGCGACATTCGACCGCGAGGAGCTGCGCCGGCACGTCACCGTTCTCGCTCTGACCCCCACGCGGCTCATCGTGGGCCACACCGACGAGCACCCCGCTGACGAGACCACCCCTACCCCCTATGCAACGGCATCCACGGAGGCCGTCCGCCTGGAGAAGGTGGACTCGGTGGTGGTGACCCGCGTCGTGAGCGATCCCGCTCAGCATCGCCCCGGCGGCCCGGCAGCCGAGGTCGTCCTCACCATCGGCTGGGGTGCGGTGAGTCGTATCGATCTGGAGCCGGCAGGGTGCAACGACCCTCAGTGCGAAGCCGATCACGGCTACACCGGTACGGCGAGCAATGACGACCTGTCGGTGCGCGTCTCTGAGGCGGCAGACGGCCGCGACGTCGTGCGCCAGCTTCTGGCGTTCGCCGCGTCGCTGTCACAGGCCACGGCGGCGCGTGCGCGCTGACCTGTCGGTGTGGTGACGGTGCGCTGATGACGCCCACACTGAGCGACGTCATGCCCTCTGCGGCAGCAGCCCTCGGAGTGCCGGGTTTCACCGACTCTTTGGGCCTGGGTCCCAGTCGCCACGTGGTGGTCGTTCTCATCGACGGCCTGGGAGCGCTCCAGCTGCGCGATCACCGTGATCGCGCACCTGCCCTGTCGGCAATGACCTCCCTGGTGGGAATGGATACCGGCCTGCAGGCCTCCTTCCCGACGACAACCCCGGTGGGTCTTGCCTCCCTGGGCACTGGACTGTCTCCCGGGTCGCACGGATTCGTCGGGGCGTCGTTCCTGTTGCCGGAGACCGGCCACATCCTCGCCCCGCTGCACTGGGGCTCGACCCCCACTCCGGTGGCGGTTCAGCCCGAGGCCACGGTGTTCGAACGGGTGACGCGAGCCGGGAGCGCAGCAGTGACGATCGCGCCCGCGGCCTATCAGGACTCCGGGCTCACCCGGGCCGTCCTGCGGGGCGCGGAATACCTTTCAGCAGAGGACTCCGGACAGCGTGCCCTCGCGCTGCGCGAGCAGCTCCAGTCCGACACGCCCACCCTGGCCTACGTGTACTGGGCAGAACTCGATCGCACCGGACATGAATTCGGTATCGCCAGCAGCCAATGGGAGTCGGCACTCGCCCAGGCCGACGCAATGGTGGCGGCGCTGGTGGAGACCTTGCCGTCGAGCACCACGCTGGTGGTGACCGCCGATCACGGGATGGTCGACTGCCCCGATGACCGACGCGTGAACCTCGACGTCGCTCCGGGGCTGAACGACGGTGTGATTCACGTGGCGGGAGAGCCGCGGATGCGGCACCTCTACACCCGCGCAGGTGCGGCGGCCGACGTGGCGGCCACGTGGCGCCACGAGCTTGCCGGACGATGCGACGTCCACACGCGCCAGGAGCTGATGGATAGCGGTCTCCTCGGTGCGGTCGACCCCGATCTGGCCGGTCGCGTCGGAGATGTCGTGGCGGTGGCCCGAGACGACTGGATGCTCACCAGCCACGTCGACACGCGGGTGTCGAGCCTGCGCGGACAGCACGGGGCGGGAACGCCGCAGGAGCGGATGGTTCCTGCGCTCGTGCACCGCCGCTGAGCGGCGACACCCCGGGCTGGCAGCATGGGGCCGTGGCCGAGCTCCTCTTCTATGCCGGAACGATGGACTGCGGAAAGTCCACGCTGGCCCTGCAGACCGACCACAACCACACCGCACGGGGTCGCGCGGGACTCGTCCTCACCCGCCTGGACCGCGCCGGGGAGTCGCAGTTGTCCAGCCGTCTGGGCCTGGCGGTGTCGGCGGTGGAGGTCCACGAGGATCTGGACATCCGTCGGCTCGTGGTCGAACGGCTGTCGGCGGGTCATCGGGTCGACTACCTCATCTGCGACGAGGCGCAGTTCTACCGTCCCGAGCAGATCGACCAGCTTGCCGCCGTTGTCGATGAGCTCGGCGTCGATGTCTATGCCTTCGGCATCATGACCGACTTCCGTACGCGCCTGTTCCCCGGGTCGGCGCGTCTGGTGGAACTGAGTGACCGCGTGCACGTGCTGCAGGTGGAGGCACTGTGCTGGTGCGGTGCGCGGGCGATTCACAATGCGCGCACCATTGACGGTGAGATGGTCGTGGAGGGCAGTCAGGTGCTTGTGGGAGACACCGGGCCGGGTGGCCAGGGCGTCGTGTCGTACGAGGTGCTGTGCCGTCAGCACTACCGATCGCGCACCACCTCGGCACGTGCCGCGCGAGCGCATATTTCCCCGCAGCCGCTTCCCTTCGTGGAGGACGAGGGCGGGGAGCCGAGCGTGCGCTAGTCCTCGCTGCGGCCGGTGCCGAAGAGGATCTCGTCCCAGCTCGGCACGCTGGCGCGCCTGCCGCCCTTGCGTGGCTTGGGCT
>CAYFLO010000170.1:0-4418 GCA_964343995.1 uncultured Bifidobacteriaceae bacterium | reverse complement strand
ACGTGGCGTCCGTGCGCGAGCACCTGGTCGACGTGCTCTCCCCCACCGAATTCGCCGCCCTGGGCAGGGCCTGCACCAAAGTTGTGCAGTCACTCACAGAAACCTCACAGGACTAACCCAGCGTCCTCCCATGGAGGCCACCGAACCTCAAGAAGTCACCACAAGGTGACGCCGGCACCGCCGGCCCGATCGGCCCCCGAGGGCCGTCACGAAGGAGTACCCATGAAGCGTTCGATCATTGCCGCTGTGGCCGCCACCGGACTCGCCTCGGCGCTCCTGGTCAGCACCGCCGGGTTGGCGATGGCCGCCGACAACGGCACGACGCCATCCCCCACGTCGTTCAGCAAGGTCAAGGGTGACGGCCCGGTGGCCGGACTCGTGAAGGCCGGCACCATCACCGGAGCCCAGGCCAAGGCCATCCATCAGGCGCTCGCCCAGTCGAAGGGCACGGCAGGCAAGGGAACCGCGCTTGCCTCACTGGTCACCAGCGGCACCATCACCCAGGCTCAGGCCGACGCCATCAGCGCGGCACCCAAGGGCGGCATGAAGGCACTCGTCACGGCCGGCACCATCACCAAGGAGCAGGCCAAGGCCGTCCATACGGCCCGTGGCACCGCCCATGACAACCATGCCAGCGCGCGCACCTCGGCCCTGGCCGGACTGGTCACCAGCGGCACCATCACCCAGGCCCAGGCGGATGCCGTTGCGGCGGCCCTGGCCGCCAAGGCCGCACAGCACTAGTCGAGAGGCTCCACGCTGGGGCTGTCCGGCCATGGCGCCGGACGGCCCTAGCGTGGTCCCCGTGAGTGCAACGATCCTCGTCGTCGACGACGAGCCGGGCGTCAATGACCTCGTGTGCGATGCGCTTCACATGACGGGATACCGCACCGTCAGTGCGTCCGATGGCCTGCAGGCGCGCACTCTTCTGCGTGCCGGCGGAGTGGATCTGGTGATCCTGGACCTGTCGATGCCGCACATGGACGGCCTGGAGGTCCTGCGGCGAATGCGCGAGGGTCGCGACATGACTCCCGTCATCATCCTCACCGCCCGCCAGGAGCGCGACGACCTCCGCACCGGTTTCGACGTGGGTGCGGACGATTTCCTGCACAAGCCGTTCAGCATTGAGGAGCTCACTCTGCGCGTCCGCGCGGTCCTGCGACGGTCCGGTCGCTTGGACGAGGCCGGCGACGTGCTCCACGTCGGCACGATCAGCATCGATGTCGACGCCCATCTCGTACGGGTGGCCAACGATCCGGTCGACCTGTCTGCGACTGAGTTTCGCCTCCTCCTGGTCCTCGCGGAGAACGCCGGCCGCGTCCTGTCCCGCGACGTGCTGCTGGAGCGGGTCTGGGGGTGGGGATCAGGTGTCGAGACGACGGTCGTGGACACCTACGTCTCCTACCTTCGGCGCAAGCTGGGCGATGCCTTCAGCCTGCGCACCGTCCGCGGTGTCGGCTACCAGCTGATCACGTCGGCGGATCAGGAGTGAGCCTTCGCCGGCGCCTCACCGCCCTCACCGCCCTGCTGCTGCTGGTGTGCACGAGTGCGCTCGGCGTCGTGGTCTTCGTGTCGGCCTGGCGCATTCAGTTGCACACCCTCGACACGTCTCTGGCCGCCGCCGTTGCCGACACCCGGGTGAGGGCACTGACGAACAATCCGCGGCCGCTCCCCGCCGACGTCTTCCTGCCGATCGCCCTGGGCGACGTCCCGCCCGGAGGCACGACAGTCCAGGTGCTGCGCACCGCAGGCACACCCGCGGCACCGCTGCCCTTCCCGGCCCTCACGATGGCGGACGTGTCCGCGGCCCTCACGGGCCCGCAGGACGTTTCCGGTGACACGCCCTACCGCGTTCTCGCACGCCAGGGTGGAGGCCAGCGCGGGATCGTCATCGCCGCAGCGCCCACAGCGGAGCTGCGCGCTGACCTCACCCGCCTGGCCGCGGGGATCGCGGGCTCCGTCGTCGTCATCTCCGCCATCGGTGCCGCGCTGGCATGGGTGATCGTGCGGCGGGCAGTCCGCCCGGTGGAGGTGATGGCCGATGCTGCTCGCCGTATTGGCAGTGGGGATGTCAGCGTCCGCGTGCCCACGGCGCCGCCGCGCACCGAACTCGGCGAACTCGCAGACGCCCTCAACACCATGATCGGCTCCCTCACAGAGTCCCTGTCGCAGGTGGAGCAGTCCGAGGAGAGACTGCGCGCTTTCGTCTCCGACGCATCCCATGAGATCCGAACTCCGCTCACCGTCATCCGCGGCTATGTCGAACTTCTGGGCCAGGAGGCGCAGTCGCCGCTGTCGGAGCGCGCTCTGGCACGGATCGATGTCGAGGCCCGCAGGCTCGAGCGCCTCGTGACCCAACTTCTGCTTCTGGAGCGTACCGAGTCGTGGACGTCACGCGATGCGGTGCCGTTGGACTCCCTCGTGCGCGACGCCTTCGCCGATCTCGCGTCATTCCAACCCGAACGCTCGATCGACCTCGATCTGGAACCTGTGATGCTGGTCGGCGACGCCGACGCGTGGGCACAGGTGGTCGCCAACATCGTGCAGAACCTGCAACGCCACACACCGGCGGATGCGCCCGTGCACGTTCGAGTGAGCTGCGACTCCACCACGGTGACTCTTCGCGTCGACGACGCCGGCCCCGGCCTCACGCCGAGCGAGCGCATCAGACTGCTGGATCGCTTCGCCCGCGGAAACGGCTCCGGTGAAGGCTTCGGCCTAGGTATGGCGATCATCGCCGCTGTAGCGAAGGCGCATCACGGGTCGGTCGCGCTCGACGCCAGTCCCATGGGCGGCCTGGCGCTGACGATCACCGCTGCTTTGACGTGATCTGTGCATGCAGCGGCAGTCCGCTGTAGTGCACCGTGACGGCGACGCCCGGAAAGGCGTCACTGAGGGCGGCGGTGACCCGATCACGCCAGTCGTCCAGCTGGGCGATGCTCGCCGTGCCGGGAAACGCCAAACCCACGTCGATGCTGCGCGACCCGCCATGCTCGACGGCGTACACGTCGACGACCTCGAAGCCCCGCTCGGCCGTCGCGATGAGCCAGCCTTCCAGCCAGGCCTGGATCTCGTCGTCGAGCTCGGTGTCCACCCGCAGGCCGGCGAGGCGTCGGGTCTCGGTGACCAGGCTGCGGATCGGGTTGATGATGAGGACGGCACCCAGGATGAGCACGACGGCGCCGTCGGCCACGGCGCGGATGTCGAAGGTGCTCGACGTGAGCCAGGTGCCGTCCGGGATGAGCGCCACGGTGCCCAGCGACACCGCGATGCCCAACCCGATGGCGGCGTCCATGAGCGCCGCGCGCGCCTCCACGCCCAGAATCGCGCTGCCGCCCACGCGCCGGGCGTTGCGGCGGTGCATCCAGGCCAGGGCCCCGCAGGCGATCGCCACGAGCAGGCCGTAGATCGCGACGTAGCCGAACTCCGGCTCGACGACGACGCCGTGGGCGAAGTACTCCCACAGTTCAGCCACCGCCTGCACGGCTGAGGCCAGCACGATGCCGATGAGCAGCAGGGAGCGGAACATCACGTAGAGGTTCTCCTGCCAGGCCCTCCCCCACGGGTTGTCCTCGTCGGGACCTTTGCGGGCGCTACGCAGCACCCGGCGCGCGACCCACGCGGTGCCGAAACCGATCAGGGAGTACATGGCGTCCAGCGCCATGGCGTTGGCCTGGGACAGCCAGTAGACGACCAGGCCGACGGAGGCGAAGCCGAGCATCGACCACTGGTCGATCGCCAGGCTGCGATTCTCGATCGCGACGCGCTCGTCGGCCTCCACGCCTCGACCCTAGCCAGCGCGACCGGGGCGAACCGGTCAGGCGGCGGTCATCGCCTCGCCGTCGTCGGCACCCAGGCCGATCACCGTGCCGACGGTGATGACCTGGTCCAGCGGCGCCTGGAACCACAGCGGGGTGTCCTCGGCGGCGCGCTGCATTGACGCGAACAGGCGCTGGAACGGCAGGCCCATGGAACCTCCCGGTCCAGGGGTGACGGTGACGCGGCTGAAGCAGTAGACGACCGACGGGCCGGCCAGATCCAGCCCCAGCCCCTGCTGGGCGGCCTGCGCGGCGATCACCGGGATCGAGACGGTCTCGCGGAACCCGAACCGGGCAACGAGGAGATCGACACCGGGGGCCAGGCACGACAGTGCCAGCCGCTCACCGTCGGGCACGCGCGCGTCGTCGCTGGAGACGATCTGCAGGATCACCGAGCGGCGCCCGTGCATGTCGAGCACGTGGGTGAGCTCGGTCATCGCCAGCGGCAGGTGGGCCAGTGGCTCGGGCTCGGTGGTGACGTAGACCGCCGTTAGCGGCATCTCGACACCGTCGTCGAGTGTCGGCAGGTCGCTGATGGGAGCGGACCGTTCGGCGATGCGGTGGCGCATGAGTGCCAGACCGTGACCCCACGTGGTGAAGACC
>CAYFLO010000169.1:0-4431 GCA_964343995.1 uncultured Bifidobacteriaceae bacterium | reverse complement strand
GCACAACCTGGTCGACGAGCAGGGAGTTGCCCAGCGACTTGCTCATCTTCTCGCCGGCCGTGGTGACCCACGCGTTGTGCATCCAGTACTGGGCGAAGCCGTCGCCGGCCGCCTTGGACTGCGCGATCTCGTTCTCGTGGTGCGGGAAGAGCAGGTCCATGCCGCCACCGTGGATGTCGAACGTGGCGCCCAGGTACTTGCGCGCCATCGCCGAGCACTCGATATGCCAGCCCGGACGGCCCGGGCCCCACGGGGTGTCCCAGAACGGCTCGTCGGGCTTGGCGCCCTTCCACATCGCGAAGTCGCGCGGGTCGCGCTTGGCGAGGGCCTCGGCGTCGGAGGCGGCGAGCATGTCGTCGATGCGCTGCCCGCTCAGGGCGCCGTACTGCGCGAACGACCGCACGTCGAAGTACACGTCGCCGTTGGCGGCATAGCCGTGGCCGGCGTCGATGAGCCGCTGCATGAGCGTGACCATCTCCGGGATGTGCCCGGTGGCGCGGGGCTCGTACGTCGGCGGCAGGCAGCCCAGGGTGTCGTAGGCCCGGGCGAAGGCGCGCTCATTGCGCATGGCGACGACCCAGTAGGGAACGTCCTCGTGGCCGGCGTTGTGGATGATCTTGTCGTCGATGTCGGTGACGTTGCGCACGAAGGTGACGTCGAAACCGGACGCGATCAGCCAGCGGCGCAGCACGTCGAAGGCGACCCCGCTGCGCACGTGGCCAACGTGCGGAGGGGCCTGCACCGTGGCGCCGCACAGGTAGATGCCGACCCGGCCGGGCTCCTGCGGCACGAAGTCGCGGACGCTGCGGGTGGCGGTGTCATGGAGGCGGAGCGGCACCGGCGAAGGCTACCGGAGTGCGTAGATCACCCGATCCAGCGCGAAGCCGCCGTCGCCGCCGTCTGGTTGACCAGTTGCCGCTGTGCCGCGGTGATCGGCGGTCCTGTCGGGCCCTCGGGAAGGGTGTACGTGATGGTGATGATGACGTCGCGCGCGAGCGTGTAGACGTCGTAGACCTCCTGCGAGACGGCCCATCCCCCCGGCGCGGATGAGTCAGGACGGCTCGTGGTGGTGCCCAGTGAGAACGAGGGGACGCCGGCGACGGTCACTTCCGGGACAGCCCCCCACGCCGTCGTGTACCTCGACTTCAGGCTTCCCTGTCCGCCCGTGCGACTGCCCTCGCACTGGCGGGACTGTCGAGCGACCCGCTCGAACGCGCGTCGCGCCGCTGCCGGACTGGCGAACGTGACGACGTCCTCGTTGAGCTGGGGAACGCCGGTGTCACTGCGGGCGAAGGAGGCCGTAGCTTCTCGAACGCCCGCGATCGTGATGCCCCGGTTGTGGCCGCCGCACACCATGCCAGTCGCGGAGTTCGACGCGGGGCTGATGTAGACGCGGCGCGGGCCGAGGTCGCCGAGGCCTGTCGATGGCACGTCGGCGTTGCTCAGAAGGTGCTGGCGAGCGAAGGTGTCGAAGCTGGTCGCCGAGGCCGGTGCAGCGGCGATGAGGCCCGCTGCGACCGCGCCCGACAGGACGTAGCCGAGAACACGACGGCGATGGCGGCGCACGTCAGCCCCGGAAGACGACCTTGGTCGGCGTGACCGTGACGACGATGCGCACGTTGTCGGTGCCGTCGTCGTTGGTGTAGCGGTCGTTACCGGTGTACTTGCGGCACAGGCGGTCGATGAGCTCGACACCGCCCTCCTCGGTGTACGTGGCGGTGCCCCGCACCTCCAGGTACGACCACGGGTTGGCCTTGGGCCAGATGAGGATGGTCACGCGCGGGTCGCGATCGATGTTGAGGTGCTTGCGACGACCCCGCGTGGTGCTGAAGACGATGTCGTTGCCACTGCGCTCGACCCAGATGACCGACAGCTGCGGCTGTCCGTCGGGATTGATGGTGGCGACGGTCGCGAACTCCGGTCCGTCGACGAAGGGATAGGACTCTTCGGGCAGCGTGGCGCTCATGCCTGAAGCCTAGGGCGCACGAGCGCGACTGCCACCGCGGCGATGCCCTCACCCCGACCGGTGAGACCCAGGCCGTCGGTGGTCGTGCCCGACACGCGCACCGGCGCATCGATGGCCGCGCCCAGCGCGTCCTGCGCCTCCTGCCGGCGGGTGCCTACCCGCGGGTGGTTGCCGATCACCTGCACGCTGCCGTTGACGATGACGAAGCCGGCGTCGCGCACGAGCGCGGCGGTGTGCGCGAGCAGCGTGACCCCGGACGCATTCGCCCACTGCGGATCGGAGGTGCCGAACACTGCGCCGAGGTCGCCCAGGCCGGCCGCCGACAGCAGCGCGTCGCACAGGGCGTGTGCGGCGACGTCGGCATCGGAGTGCCCGGCCAGGCCGGGCTCGCCGGGCCACAGCAGTCCGGCGACCCACAGCGGTCGGTCGGGGTCGATGGCGTGGACGTCGGTGCCCAGGCCGATGAGCGGGTCGTTCACGTGCGCATCAGACGGCACCGGCGGCCCTCCGTCGAGCCAGGATGGCCTCGGCGACGAGGACATCGAACGGACGGGTGACCTTCAGCGCATCTTCGTGACCGGGGATGACGTGCACGGTGACCCCGATGCGCTCCACCAGGCCGGCGTCGTCGGTGACGTCGTCGTCGGCCGCGGCGTGTGCGCGCTGGAGCACCGACCGGGTGAAGCCCTGCGGCGTCTGGATGGCGCGCAGGACAGTGCGGTCGACGGTCTGCTCGACATCGTCGTGGGCGTTAATCCGCTTGATGGTGTCGACGACGGTGAGTCCGGGCACCACCGCGTCGTGACCTGAACGCACGGCGGCGACCACGGCGGTCACGAGTTCGGATGGGACGAGCGGGCGGGCCGCATCGTGGACGAGCACGACGTCGACGTCGTCGGGAAGGGCGATGAGGGCTCGAGCGACCGATCCCTGCCGGGTATCGCCCCCGGCCACGACCATGACGTCGGCGGAGTCGCCGTGGGGGGAGACCAGGGCCGCCACCTCGTCGACATCACCGGGGGGCGCCGCCACGACGACAAGGTCGACGGCGCGACTCTGGGCCAGGGCCCGAACCGCGTGGACGAGCATGGGCACGCCGCCGAGTTGGCGCAGGGCCTTGGGGGCACCGGGTCCGAGTCGCTCCCCGCGTCCGGCGGCAGGCACCAGGACAGCGGTCCGGGGCTGCGTCGTCACGTGAGCGACCTCTCGGTGCGCGGGATGCCGTGCGGGGGTGGGCACTCAGATGGCGACATCCGATGCCCCGCCGACCTAGGAGGCCAGGACCTCGTCGAGCAGCGCCTCGGCCTTGACCTCGTTGGTCTTCTCCGCGAGGGCCAACTCGCTCACCAGGATCTGGCGGGCCTTGGCCAGCATGCGCTTCTCGCCGGCCGACAGGCCGCGCTCGCGCTCACGGCGCCACAGGTCGCGGACGACCTCGGCCACCTTGATGACGTCGCCGGAGGCGAGTTTCTCGAGGTTGGCCTTGTAGCGGCGCGACCAGTTGGTCGGCTCCTCGGTGTAAGGCTGACGCAGGACGTTGAACACGCGGTCCAGGCCCTCGGCATTGACCACGTCGCGGACGCCGACCAGGTCGACGTTGTCGGCAGGGACGCGGACCGTGAGGTCCCCCTGGGCGACGCGGAGGACCAGGTACTCCCTGGGCTCCCCCTTGATGGTCCGGATCTCTACTGCCTCGATGACTGCTGCCCCGTGATGCGGGTAGACCACCGTGTCGCCGACGTTGAACGTCATGAAGAGGAGCCCCTTTCTGCGGAAACCAAGATTACCACGGGGTTTTGGGCCCCTCGCCCGCCTAGTTGCCCTTCTTGACGATGACCTTCAGGCGACCGACTTCCTCGTCCTGCATGGTGTTCTGCACGCCCGGGGGACGGGTGGCGATGATGACCGAGCCCTTGCCCGGGCGCAGGCCGGTGATCTTCCACGTCGTCGTGCCCGGGGCACCGGGCATCGAGGAGTCCGGGGCCTTGTAGACACCCTTGGACACCTTCGCGACCGCCGTGCCGTTGGACGTGCAGCAGGGCTTGGACACGACGATCCAGCGGTAGCCGGTGGTGACATTGGTGGGCAGCGTGAGCGTGGCCACCGTGCCGGGCAGGATCGTGACCGTCGCGGGGAGCTTGGTGACGGTGGGGCACCACTGCGGCTGCATGCCGCAGATGGCGGGAGCCTGGGGCGCCGACCCCGCAGCGAGCGCGGTGCCGGTGAGTGCGGTGCCCGCGAGAAGGGCGGCGGCGGAAGCGGTCAGGGCGGTGCGGATGAGGGCCATGACTCCATGGTCGCATGGCCCCCGGGGGGCTTCGCTACCCTGACGCGCGTGAAGCGCACCCCCCTCGCCCTCGCTGCCCTTGTCATCGTCGCGGCCACCGCCCTGACCGGATGCTTCAACGGCCAGGGAGCCACGACCACCATGCAGGCATCCATGAACTCCGGCAACGGGGTTTCGG
>CAYFLO010000168.1:0-4472 GCA_964343995.1 uncultured Bifidobacteriaceae bacterium | reverse complement strand
GGCAACAAGGGCTACGGCTCACCCGGACACCAGGTCGCCCTTCGTGAGCGGGGGCTCACCCGCGAGCACCGACGCTCCTGGCGCCTCCTGGACACCGACTGACCAGCACCCGGTAACCGAACTCATCCCGTTCCGTGGTCTGCAATCCACAGGGCCGCGCTGCAGTCTCGCGCCCCCGTGCACTGACGTGCAGTCTGCGCGCCGGAGGTGGTCATGGACCGACAGCCGGCAGTCGACGAGTGCATCGCGCCGAAGGATGCGCTGGGGCGCTACGGCGAGGATCTCGCGGTGCGTCATCTGGAGCAGGACGGCATCACGGTGATCGAGCGCAACTGGCGCTGCGCGCTGGGCGAGCTCGATGTCATCGCCCGCGAGGGCTCCAGCCTGGTGGTGTGCGAGGTCAAGACCCGCAGGTCGGCGGCCTATGGCGATCCGCTGGAGGCAGTGAGCCCACGCAAGACTCGGCGATTGCGCCGATTGGTCCTGCACTGGCTCGATGAGCGCCAATTGCACGTGCCGGTGATCCGTTTCGACGTCATCGGGATCACGGCACCGGTCACGGGTGCTCCCGTCGTGCGGCACGTGCGCGGGATCGACTGACGTGCCGCTGGCACGCACGCGCGGGGTCGTTGTCGCGGGGGTGAGCGGTTCGCTGGTCGACGTTGAGGTCGAGGTGGCCGCGGGGCTGCCCAGCGTGGGCGTCGTGGGCCTGCCCGATGCGTCGGTGGCCGAGGTGCGCTGGCGGGCGCGCTCCGCATTGGCGAGCATCGGCGCCACCTGGCCGGTGCAGCGCGTGACCATCAGCCTGTCCCCGGCCGAGGTGCGCAAGGTCGGCGCCGGACTCGACCTGCCGATCGCCGTGGGGGTGCTCGTCGCCACCGGCCAGCTGCCGCCCGACTGTGTCGACGACACGGTGCTCCTGGGGGAGCTCGGACTCGACGGCAGTCTGCGTCCGGTTCGCGGCGCCCTCGCAGGCGTGATCGCCGCGCGGCAGGCGCGCCGCATCGTCATTCCGGCGCAGGCACTCGCCGAGGTGGCCGGGTCCGCGGGCGTCATTGGTGCGACCGACCTGGCCGAGGTTGTCGCCATCCTGCGAGGGGAGTCCCCTGGTGTCACGGGGCATCCGGGTGCGGGCGGCGTGCCGTCGCCAACGGCCGACCTTGCCGACGTGCGCGGCCACCTGCAGGCGCGGCTGGCCCTGGAGATTGCTGCGGCCGGCGGCCACCACCTGGCGATGGTCGGCAGCCCGGGCGTGGGCAAGACCCTGCTGGCTGAACGGTTGCCGTCGCTGCTGCCCGACCTCGACGACGAACATGCGTGCGAGGTGGCGGCGATCCATGCTCTCGCCGGACGCGGGCCGCGGGCGCCGCTGCCGCCCTTTGAGGCGCCTCATCACAGTGCCTCGACGGCGGCGCTCATCGGCACGACCTCCGGTGCCCGCGTGACGCCGGGGGCGTTCGTGCTGGCGCATCACGGGGTGCTGTTCATGGATGAAGCACCGGAGTTCGCGCGGCCATCGTTGGAGGCTCTGCGCCAGCCGCTGGAATCCGGGCTCGTGTCGCTCCACCGCAGCGGCTGGTCCGGGCTCCTGCCAGCGTCCTTCCAGTTGGTGCTCGCGGCCAATCCCTGCCCCTGCGGTCTGCGCGACACCTCGGACTGCGCGTGCGCCCCCGTGGCCATCCGTCGCTACGCGGGGCGTCTGTCCGGACCGCTGCTCGACCGCATCGACCTGCGCCTGGCCATGAATCGGCCCGCTGAAGCCGAACTCGCCGATCCGCAGCCGGGGGAGTCCAGTGCGGTCGTGCGGGCGCGTGTGGGTGCCGCGCGCGATCGCGCACGGCGTCGATTCACGTCGTGCGAGTGGGAGGTCAATGCGCGTATCCCGGCCGGGATCCTGCGGCGTCGGTTCGCGCCCGACGATGCCGGCCAGCGCGCGCTGGCCGACTACGAGCAGCGGTCGCGGAGCCTTCGCGGTCCCGATCGGGTCCTGCGCGTGGCCTGGACTCTCGCCGACCTCGCGAGCCGCGATCGGCCCGGGATCGACGACGTTGCGATGGCGCTGAGCCTGCGTGGAGCGAGCACTCCGTGGGCCGCGTGAGCACGCGCGCCGCTCTCATCGCCCTCGCGCACTGCGTGGAACCCGGCGATGTGCGCCTGGGTGCCTGGGTCGAGCGCGTGGGTGTCGTGCAGGCGGCGGAGGCCCTCGACGACGGGAGTGCGCCCGTCCCCGAGGGCGTGTGGCTGCGGTGGCGTGCCGGTCGACACGTCGATGCCGAGGGCACCGCCGCTCACTGCGGGGCGCGCATCGTGGTGCGAGGGGAGTCCGAATGGCCAAGTCAACTGGCCGATCTCGGTCCGCGCGAGCCCTATGCGCTGTGGGTGGTCGGTGCCGCGCACCTACGGCTGGCGGCCGTGGCGAGCGTGGCCGTCGTCGGTGCGCGGGCGTGCACGGGCTACGGCGTTGAGGTCGCGCACGGATGGTCGGCCAGCCTGGCGGCATCGGGCGTCACCGTGGTCTCCGGGGGAGCCTTCGGCATCGATGCCGCCGCACACCGCGGAGCCCTGGCTGCTGGACTCACCGTGTGCGTCGTCGCCGGTGGAGTCAACGTGCCCTACCCGCGCAGTCACGACGCACTTCTCGCCAGGATCGCCGATGAGGGACTGGTGGTGAGTGAGTCACCTCCGGACGAACAGGTGCGCCGACAGCGCTTTCTCACCCGCAATCGCGTCATCGCCGCGCTCACGCGCGCCACGCTCGTGGTCGAGGCCGCCGAACGGTCGGGCACGGCGTCGACAGCGCGCGAGGCGCACACCTTGGGTCGGGTGGTGGCGGCCGTGCCCGGGCCGGTCACCTCGGCCACCTCGGCCGGCTGTCACCGCATGGTGCGCGACCGCGAGGCCGAACTCGCCCTCAGCGCTGACGACGTGCGCATGCTGGCGGGGCTCGCCAACGTCGATGCGACTCCCGCTGCCGTCGTGCCGGGAGGAGGTGCTGGCCTCGCACTCGATGGTCTGGATGCGCGCGCACGTCGCGTCCACGACGCCCTCCCGGCGCGCAGGGCTGTTTCGGAGTCGGTGCTGATGCACGCCAGCGGTCTGTCACTCGCCGACATGCTCACCGGCCTGGCCCTGCTGGAACTGAACGGCCTGGCCATGCCCATCGACGGCGGCTGGCGTGCCGTTCGGCCCGCCCGGCGGGAGGCGGGCACCATGGGGGAGTGAACGCGCTTGAGCACGGGGAGCACGCGGAGGCCGAGTCGGCTCTCCCGCCCGGGCTCGCCGATGCTCGCGAGGGGTTCCTGGCACATGTGCGCGACGAGCGCGGCCGCAGCGCCCACACCGTGCGTGCCTACGGCGGCGACGTCACCTCGCTCCTGGAGTCGTGTGCCCGCGCGGGAGTGACCGACCCCGCGGCCATCACGCTGGCCCACCTGCGCGGCTGGCTGGCCGGACAGGGACATCTGTCGCGCGCGACCCTGGCGCGGCGCGCGTCCAGCGCCCGCGCCTTCACCGCCTGGCTGGCCCGACGCGGGCTTGCCCCGGACGATGCCGGTGTGCGCCTGGCCAGCCCGCGGGTGCCGCGCACGCTGCCCACGGTGCTGTCGGTGGCCGAGGCCGACGCCCTCATGGCGCACGCCCAGGTGGCCAGCGACGATGCCGACCCGGTGGCCGTGCGCGACCGCGCCATCCTGGAACTGCTCTACGCGTCGGGCATGCGGGTGAGCGAGCTATGCGCGCTGGACCTTGACGATGTCGATGCGCGCAGTCGCACTGCTCGCGTGATGGGCAAGGGAGCCAAGGAGCGGGTCGTCCCGTTCGGGGCACCGGCGGCCGCGGCACTCGCGGACTGGCTGGCCGTGCGCGCCACCATGGCGGCGCCCTCCGCGGCGCGAGCCCTGTTCGTCGGCTCGCGCGGCGGGCGCCTGGACCCGCGGACCGCCCGCTCATGTGTGCATCGACTCACCCGGCAGGCGGGCGTCCCCGAACTCGCCCCGCACGGCCTGCGGCACTCGGCAGCCACGCACGTGCTCGAGGGGGGAGCCGACCTGCGATCGGTTCAAGAACTGCTGGGTCACTCGTCACTGGCCACCACCCAGCGCTACACGCATGTGTCGGTCGAGCGGCTGCGCGCCACCTACGCGCAGGCCCACCCGCGGGCGTCGGCCGCGCAGGAGTAGGAACCGGCTTGAGCCGCACCCGGCCCAGCAGGATCGTCGGATCGCGGTAGCCGCTGCCGTCTCGCCAGCCCAGGTGCAGGCAGCCGGCGCTGCCGCCGCAGTGCCCGCCGGCCTCCGCCAGGGTGCCGATCGCCTCGCCCGCGGCGACCTCCTGCCCCACGTGCACGATCGCGTCGACCGGCTCGTAGGTCGTGCGTGACCCGTCGCGCAGAACCACCGAGACGACCGGGATGCCGGCCACGAGTCCGGCGAAGCCCACGGCCCCGGGCGCGGCGGCCCGAACGTCCTGGCCGC
>CAYFLO010000167.1:0-4490 GCA_964343995.1 uncultured Bifidobacteriaceae bacterium | reverse complement strand
TGCGCCGCTGCTGCGCGGGCAGCGTCGACACCGCACCGGCGAAGAGCACGGCGTAGGCCGGCCGGCCCGCGAGCGGCACCGGCACGTTGCGGATGTACTGCGCGGTGTCGCGAGTGTCGGCGTCGCCGCGCAGCACCGGTGCGTACTCGGCGATCTGGTGGCGCAGCTGCGCCACGCTGCGCGGCGGGTCGACGACGCCGACGAGCTCGCCGGCCTTCGCCCACTCGCGCACGTACGCGTCCTCACCCCCCGGGATCGGTCCTCCCCACACCCGGTGCGTGGCCAGGAAGGAGTCGGTGAAGGCGATGTGCACCCAGCGCAGCAGGTCCGGGTCGCTGGCGGCATACGCCCGCGGCCCCGCCGGCCCGTCGTAGGTGCCGCGCACCTTGCCGTGCATGCCGCGCACACGTGCGCACTCGCGGTCGGCCGCGGCGGTGTCGCCGAACGTCACCACGGTGAGCCATTGCGTGGTGCCGGCCAGTCGCCCGCGCGCGTCCTCCTTGTAGCGGCTGTGCTGGCGCACGCCGGCGAGTGCGCCGGGGTGCAGCGCCTGCATGAGCAGTGCGCGGATGCCGCCGACGAGCGTGGGCAGCGAGCCGTGCACGGCCCAGGCCGCGGATTCGGGCCCGAAGTAGCCCTCGTCGGTGCCGTGGGCCATGCCGCGCACCCACTCCGGGGTTCCGTCGGGATCACCGGAGACCAGGCGGCGGAATCCGCCGGCGATGCGCTCGCGGGCGGAGCCCAGAATGAGGGAAGGGGTCGCAGCCACTCCCCAAGCCTGCCCCGACTAGGGCGTCTTCGCACTCGCAGGCGCCGGCGCCCGGTGCACGCTCTCGATCCCCTCTGGGCGGGCGCTGCGCAGTCGGTCGGACAAAGTGGTGCGCCGCCGGGGTGAGAACCGGAAGTCCATGCTCACCCGCGGCAGGTCCGACGTGTTCGCAGGGCTGAAATGCTCCAGGGCGCTCCCGTCGAACAGCAGGGCCTGCCCGTAGCGGAGTGCCCGCGCCGTCATCGTGCCCGCGCCGTACGACGACTCCACGCGCAGGCCCAACTCCGCAGGGACGTCCACCATGGGGAGCCACACGTTGAGGTAGTCCCATCGTTCGGTGTAGTCGACGTCGCGATGCGGCGCGCTGATGCTGGGCGAGTGGGCCACCTGCACCCGCAGGACGGGGCGCTGGGTGTGCGACAGCGGGCTTCCGAACAGGATGACGAGGGCCACCTCGGCGAAGCCCCGATAGAGGTCCATGACCGGTGCATCAAGCGGAAGCGCGGCGAGTTGGCGCCGGAACTGCTGGTTCAGGTCCGACGCGGCCCGGGGATCGGCAGGGTCGCCCTGCGGGAGGTCGCGGAGCGAGGCGACGCCCAGTGCCTGGCACAGCGCGTCGGCGAACGGCCAGCGACAGGTGTCGTAAGCGATGGTGACGAATGGCCCATCCACGCCGACGATCGACACCGGCGTGAGAGAGTGACGCTCCTCGTCCATAAGGGTGCGATGGTCCCATGCACCTCAGGACATCCGTCGAGAAGGGACGTCAGTGGCAGACACGGGCTCCGGATCGCTCGTCGCGATCGGCTCCGGCATCAAGTCGGCCGCGCACCTCACCCTCGAGGCCAAGGCACATGTCGAGGCGGCCGACGTCGTGCTCCTGTGCTCCGCCGACGCGGTCACCGACGCCTACCTGCACACCCTGAACGACACCATCGAGGACCTCCACGTCTACTACGGCATCGACGTCCCTCGCCGCCAGACCTACAACGCCATGGCCGGACGTGCCGTCGAACTGGTCCGTCGGGGCAAGAACGTCGTCATGGTCTTCTACGGGCACCCCGGCGTGTTCGTCGATCCCACGTTCGAGGCGATGCGGCAGGTCCGCGAGATGGGACTGCCCGCGGTCATGCTGCCGGGCATCTCGGCCGAGGACTGCATGATCGCCGACCTCGAGGTCGACCCTGCGGCTCAGGGAATGCAGACCTACGAGGCCACCTACTACCTGAGCCGCGGCATCAGGATCGACGTCCGCGTTCCGCTCGTCCTGTGGCAGGTGGCGCTCATCGGCGATCCCAGCTACCCGGCGGAGGGATTCGACTCCCGCAACCTCGGGCTGCTGGTCGAGAACCTCCAGGGCCTGTACGGCGAGCACCATGTCGTCGTCATCTATGAGGCGGCCCAGCATCCCCTGGCCGAGGCCCGCATCTGGCCGGTGCCGCTGAGTGAGCTCGGCCCCGAGCACGTCACCGGCATCTCCACGATGTTCGTCCCGCCCAAGGAGCCCGCCTTCATCGACCTGGAGATTGTCCAAAGGATGCGTGGTGATGACGTCGCTCCGGCATCATCACCTGCGAAGGGAGAACAACCATGACCACGACCACACTCGAGCGACTCCTCATCGACGTGTGCACCGACACCGATGAGCTGCGTCGGGTCCAGGCCGACCCGGAGGCCGCCCTGCGCGACGCCGGCGCCTCCGACTTCGCCCTGCACTGCCTGGCGCAGCAGCGCGGGTCCTGGATCTCCCTCGCCCTCACCTGCACCCACCCGATCCCCTCGCAGGGCGAGATCGACGAGTACCTCGCCCGCCGCACCCGTGAGGACGCCTTCTTCGCCGATCGCGTGCGCAGCGAACCCCGTCGCATCCTCGAGCGCAGCTTCGGCACGCGGTTCCCGATGGGCACGGCGTTCGCCGTCACCGAGGTCGACGGGCTGCCGGCCGTGAACGTCACGCTGCCGGCAGTCGCGCGGCTGGCCGACCTCACCCCCTTCCTCGACACCGAGAACGTCGACATCGACGTGGACATCGACGTCGACACCGATGTCGACACCGACGTTGACGTCGACATCGACGTGGATGTCGACATCGACGCCTTCGTCGTCGTCGACGTCGACACGGACATCGACGTCTCCGTCGACACGGTCGTCGACAACGTCGTCGACAATGTCGTCGACACGGTGATCGAGCACACGTCCCTGCTCACCGGCGAGATGTCCCAGGAGGCCCGGGTGCAGCAGCGCATGACCTCCACCTGGACCCAGTACTGGGACGCCCACCACGAGGTGTGGAGCAGCCGCGACAGCAGGACGCGCACTAGCGTCTGACCTGGTGTGAGAGCCACCCCCGTGGCGTCGACTGACCCGTCGCCGTCCGGCACGTCCGGCCTGCGCCTGCTCCTGCGTCCCTACCGCTGGCGCATCGCCGGGGCGGTGGGCCTGGCCGCGATCACCGCGGCCCCGTCGTTCATGACGATGATCATCATCGGCTTCGTCGTCGACGCCGTGCGCGCCGGCGACTCCGCGCAGGTGGTGCGGTGGAGCCTCACCCTCGCGGGCGTGGCGGTCATCGCGGCGCTCCTGTGGATCCCGCGCGCGTGGGCGGTGTCGCACGTCGCGGTCGACACCGAGGCCAGCATCCGCATGCGCTTCTTCGATCGGGTTCTGCGCGCTGACCTGACGACGATCGACACCCTCGACGTCGGGCAGGTCGTGTCGCGCGGCACGGCCGACCTCCGCCTCATCCGCTCGTTCCTCACCGACGGTGTGGCGGTCACCGGCCAGGTGGTCGCCGGGTATGCGTACCTCGTCGTCACGGCGGGCTATCGCCATCCGTTGCTCGGCCTGGCCACCCTGGTCCCGGTGCTGCTCGTCCTCACGCTCGCGCTCCTGCGCATCCGCACCGACACCCGCGCGCCCACCGTGGCCCGCGGGCTCATCGGCGACGCGACGACGGGGATCGACGAGTGCCTGGAGGCCATCGACGTCATCCGGTCGGACAACGCCCGAGATCGCGCGTACGCGCGGATCTCCGCACTCGTGGAGCGCGCCCGACAGGCCCTCACGCCCGTCATCGCCCGCAACGCCGCCTTCACCGCCGTCCTCACCGCCATCCCCTACCTGGCGTTCGCCGGCGTGCTGGCGGCCGGGGCCGCCCTGCTCGCCCGGGGCGATGCGGTGTCGCTCGGCGGCCTCGTCACGGTGAGCCTGCTCATGCTGCAGGTCGCCGCGCCCACGACCGCCCTGGGCAGCACCGTCGGGTCCGCCCAGGAAGCCGTCGCCGCCGCCGACCGCATCGACGACGTGCTGGCGTGGCCCGACGCAGCAGGCGATCCCCGCCAGCAGGCGTCACAGCTCGACGTGCAGGACCTCACGGTGAACACGACGCAGGGCCCACTGCTGCGCGGTATCGACCTGCAGCTCAGCGCTCCGGCCTCCCTGGGCATCCAGGGTGATGCGGGGTCGGGCAAGACCACGCTCGTGCGTGCGCTGCATGGCCTGCACCCGCAGGTCTCGGGCACGCTCGCCGTGCCGAAGACGACCCTGGTGACGAGCGACGACGCCGTCTTCTCCGGCACTCTCCGCGACGCCGTGACGTACGGGCGCCCGGAGGCCACGGACGAGCAGGTCGCCGAGGCTGCTCGCCGCTCGTGCTTCGACCAGGTCGTGGCTGCGCTGCCCCACGGCTGGGACACGCCGATCGGCGGTACCGGCGGCGCGG
>CAYFLO010000166.1:0-4510 GCA_964343995.1 uncultured Bifidobacteriaceae bacterium | reverse complement strand
CCACCGACACCGCTTGATCGGGCTCGGCCCAGTCGACCCGCGGGTCGGCCGCCAGGGTGTCGGCGATCTGCTTGGCCTCCGGCTGGCTCACCGCCTCGCTGAGCTCGACCGCCACAACGCCGTCGCCAAGGGGCGTGACGTCCTGGAGGGCGACATCGGTGACGGTCTCGGCCGCTGTGACGTCGCCGTGGTCATCGACCGGCGTCACGCCGGGCTCGTACTTCACGACGATGCGACCCACGTCGCCCATCCCGTTGGTGGGGGTGACCTCGACCGGGTCGCTGGGCAGGGAGTCGCCGTTGTCGTTGTGGGCGACGATCGTCACGGTGTACCGGACGCCATTGCGCACGCCCAGGACCGTGGCGTCGGTGGCGGGGGCCTGGACCTCCTGCACCAGGTCGCCCGGAGTCACCCGGACCGAATAGGAGGTGGGGGCCGGGGGCTCGCCCTCACCGTCGGGAGCGGCGTCCCAGGCCAGGACGATGGCGTTGTCGCCGGGCCGCGCGGTGACTCCGGTCGGAGCGTGCGGGCACAAGAGGGCGGAGTCGACCGGGGCATCAGTCGCGGAGGGGCTGGCGGACGGGCTGGCGGAGGGGCTGATCGAGCCGCTGGCGGACGCACTGGCCGATGCACTTCCCGACGCGCTTCCCGACGCGCTTCCCGACGCACTGGGGGACGCCGAGGCCGAACGCGACGCGCTCGCGCTGGGCGAGGCACTGGGGCTTGGCGCGGCAGTGGCTGAAGGCTCGGGCGTCGGCGACTCGCTGGCGGGACCTGAGCTGATGGAGGCACTCGGAGAAGCGGTGCCCTGCGGGTCAGTCGCCGACGCTGAATCACTGGGAGCGACGTCAAAGGAAAGCGAGCGACCCGAGAGAGTGACGTCGGGCGATGCACTGCTGGCCGATGCCGATGCCGATGAAGTCTCCGAGGGCGATGCGGATGGCAGTTCGCTCGCGGATGCCGAGGCCGACGGCGATGGTGTCTCGGACGCTGACGCACTCGCTGACGCACTCGCCGACGCACTCGCCGACGCCGACGCAGAGGGGCGGGGAGATGCGCTCGCCGAACGTGAGGGCGAACGCGTGGGTGAGGACGTTGTCGATGCACGCGCCGACGGTGTCGCCGTCGCACTTGGATCGGGGGTCACGGCACCGGGCTGCACACAGGTGGGATCCACCACTGTCGGGGTGTCCGCTGCGGGTTCCGAGGCATCGCTTGCCCACGCGGTGCCGCTGCCGAACGCCGCCAGGATCAGGGCAAGAACCACCCCGAGAGCCACCCCCACCGCCCGCTTGCGGGCATGCCACAGGAACGACCGAACCGGTCGGTGCGATGGCATCGAGAATCCCTTGGCGGTGGAACGTGCGGCTTCTCGATGATGCGTGACGTTTTATGAGGGAAGCCCTCGTGTCGGTCCCCACTAGTCAGGACATTTTTCGAGCACGAATCACGAGGGGTGACAGCGAAAGTCTCAAGTAATTCCCACGCGTCACACTCAAGTCTCGACCTCCACATGAGAGTCCCTCATGGGCTACCTTCAGCGACGTCGTGATGTCCGTGCGTCTCCCTATGAGGTGACACCGGGGTACCCCCGTACTCTCGCCTCTCTGGCAGCTTCGCCGCCTACGGTCACACCAGTCGAGAGAAGGAGTGTCGTGTCCGCGCGTGCCCCACGCTTCATCGTGGTCGATGACCATCCGCTGATGCGCACGGCCATCGTCGGACGGCTCGCAGCAGCAGCACCTGACTCCACGATCGTGTACGAGGGTCCGTCTGCCATGGCTGCTGCGGCGGTGGCTCGGACGTCCGGCGCCGATTGCGCCATCGTCGATCTGGACCTCGGCGACGGCAGCAGCCCGGCAGACAACGTACGACTCCTCGTCGAACTTGAGGTGCCTGTCGTCGCGTTCAGCGCCACGAGTCGTCCGGACCTCGTGCGCGAGACGCTTGCTGCCGGTGCTTTGGCGTACGTGTCGAAGACCGCTCCCGAGGACCAATTCACTGCCGCCATCAGCTCGGCACTGCTGGGACAGCCCTTCACCTCAGCAGAGGTGGCGCAGGTCCTGCTGTTCGACGAATCAAGCGAGGTGCGCCTCTCCGATCAGGAGCGCCATGCCCTCGTGCTGTACGCGTCGGGCATGAAGATGGAGGCCGTGGCCCGCAAGATGGGTGTCTCGATCACCACGGCCCACGAGTACATCAAGCGCGTGCGCGCGAAGTACACCAAGGCCGGTTACTCGGTCTCGACGAAGACCGACCTGTACCGGGTTGCGGTCAAGCGCGGGCTGCTGGCCTAAGGCAGTGGGCACCGCACCAACGCCGGCCCATTCTGAAATCCCCCGCGGAACCTTCATCCCCTGGATGCGTCCCATCTCCTGACGGTCATCGCCCTCGGGGTCCGCCTGTGGTCGAATGGGATTCGACTCGCCGGGGTCCCCGGCGGGCTGCAAGATCGGTGAGGAGGTGCGCCATGGACGAGCAGACCGCTCCCGCCGAGCAGACGTCCCCTGCTGCCGACGAACAGGCTGAGCGCGGCACGCCCGTGGGGCGCCGGGTAGTGCTGGGCATGGTCGGCCTGGGTGCCGTGGGCATCGCCGCCGGTGGCTGGATCTCCAACCAGATGTCGCGCGTGGTCGACAGCGCCGCTCCCGCGGTCGGCGGGATCCTGCCGGCGGCCGGAGGCTTCCGCATCTACACCGTGGTCGCGGGCTACCCCACCTACGACGCCGCGACCTATCGGCTCACCGTCAACGGCCTCGTCGACACCCCGCTCTCGCTGTCACTGTCCGATCTCGCCGGAATGAAGCAGACCGGACTCACCAAGGACTTCCAGTGCGTCACCGGCTGGCGCGTGCCCAACGTGCCGTGGTCCGGCGTACTGCTGTCGGACCTGCTCGACGCCGCCGGCGTTCAGTCCGGTGCCGGCGCGGTGCTCTTTACCTCGTTCGACGGCGCCTACACCGAGTCGCTCACCATGGACCAGGCCCGTCGCCCCGACATGCTCGTGGCCACCACGCTGTACAACGCTCCGCTCACCAACGAGCACGGTGCGCCGGTGCGGCTCTATGCCGCGCCGATGTACGGCTACAAGTCGATCAAGTGGCTCGGCGGCATCCAGGTGGCCAAGTCCGTCAAGCCCGGCTACTGGGAGAACCTCGGCTACGACGTCGACGCGTGGGTGGGCCAGTCGAACGGACGCAGCGATGCCCCGATCGCCTGAACCGCAGCTGCGCCGCTTCACCGCGGCCGAGCTCGCCACCCACTGGGTGTTCGGCGTGCTCATGATCGTGCTCATCGCCACGGCCGCGTGCCTGTACCTGCCGTCGCTGTCGATCCTCGTCGGCAACCGTCCGACGGTGCGGATGATCCACATCGTCAGCGGATTCCTCCTGCCGGTTCCGATCATCCTGGCGATTGCCTCACGCGCGTTCCGCGACGATGCCGGGCGGCTCAATCGGTTCACGCGCAACGACTGGCGGTGGCTGACGTCGAGCCGACGTCGCACCGGCCTCATCCCCGTCGGCAAGTTCAATGCCGGGCAGAAGCTCAACGCGGCGTTCGTCCTGGGCTCGCTCATCCTCATGTTCGCCACTGGCGCGATCATGACGTTCAACAGCTACTTCCCGGACATGATCCGCACCGGCTCGACCTTCGTGCACGACTGGCTCGCGCTGGCCATCGTCATCGTCGTGGTCGGGCACCTCTATATGGCCTTTCGCGACGCCGGTGCGCTCTACGGCATGGGCACGGGGCGGGTGTCACTGGCCTGGGCCGAGCGTGAGCACGACGTGTGGGCCGCGCAGGAGGTGGCGGCCGGTGCCGTCATCAGCGCATCGCCCCCGAAGTCGCCTACGCCCTAGCGGCGCACGTCCCACCAGATCGTCGCCACCGGGCGGCCCGGAGCCTCGGGGTTCTCGGCCATCGCCGCGGCCACCTCGTCCTCGCGCTCCGGCGGCAGGCACAGCCGAAGCCGGGTCATCCGCACGCGGTCGGCCTGCGTGAGAGGCGATCGATTCCCCCAGGACTCGTCATGCCATACCTGCACCTGCGCGTCGAACCCCAGCGCGCGTGCGATGGCCACGAGGTCGGACTCGGTCGGCACGCTCGGGCGCTCCAGGCCCCAGAACCGCTGCCACAGCGGCGACAGGTACGACAGCGGGTGGCGGGTGGGGATCTCAATGACCACCCGTGCCTTCGCGTGCGCGTCGAGTGCGCGCAGGAACTCCGCGGGCTGGGCCACGTTGAACAGCACGTGGTGGCACACGACGACGTCGGCCTCGGGCACCTCGTCGGCCACGTCGGGCCAGTCGCCCAGGTAGGTGTGGGCGCGTACCCCGCGCGCGGTGGCCGCGTCGGTGAAGGCGTCGAGCATCGCCTGCTGGTGGTCGACGCCCACGAGCATGGCGGCCGGGGGCACCAGCGCCATCGAGGCACGGCCACCGCCGCAGCCGATATCGAGCACGCTGCCCTGGGGCGGGACGGCCTCGCGGGCGATGCGGTGGGAGACGGA
>CAYFLO010000165.1:0-4555 GCA_964343995.1 uncultured Bifidobacteriaceae bacterium | reverse complement strand
AGCTGATCCAGCCGATCGCCATGGACGAGGGCCTCCGCTTCGCCATCCGCGAGGGTGGCCGCACGGTGGGCGCCGGCCGCGTCACCAAGATCCTGAAGTAGTCGTTCAGGAACCCGGTTCTTACGTGGTGGGCGGCGCGATCCGCCGCCCACCACGCAAGCCGACCAGCACGACCCGCACCACCAGCAGCAGACCAGCGGCACTACTCGAGTAAGGACACCAGCCACCATGGCGGGACAGAAGATCCGCATCAGGCTCAAGGCCTACGACCATGAGGTCATCGACTCCTCGGCGAAGAAGATCGTCGAGACGGTGACCCGCACGGGCGCTCAGGTCGCGGGCCCGGTGCCGCTGCCGACCGAGAAGAACGTGTACTGCGTCATCCGCTCGCCGCACAAGTACAAGGACTCCCGCGAGCACTTCGAGATGCGCACGCACAAGCGCCTCATCGACATCCTCGACCCGACGCCGAAGACGGTTGATTCGCTCATGCGACTCGACCTTCCGGCCGGTGTCGACATCGAGATCAAGCTCTGACGGGAACGAAGGACGAGGACATGGGTACCAACGTGAAGGGTGTGCTGGGCGAGAAGCTCGGTATGACCCAGGTCTGGGACGACCAGAACCGCGTCGTCCCGGTGACCGTGGTCAAGGCGGGCCCCTGCGTCGTGACGCAGGTGCGGACCCCCGCGACCGACGGTTACTCGGCCGTTCAGATCGCCTTCGGCGCCATCGAGGCACGCAAGGTCACCAAGCCGCAGGCAGGTCACTTCGCCAAGGCCGGTGTCACCCCGCGCCGCCACGTGGCCGAGATCCGTACCGAGGACGCCTCCGAGTACACGCTCGGCCAGGAGCTCGGCCCGGACACCTTCGAGGTGGGCCAGAAGGTCGACGTCATCGGCACGACCCGGGGCAAGGGCTTCGCCGGCGTCATGAAGCGTCACGGCTTCCACGGCCTGCGCGCCTCGCACGGCGTCGAGCGCAAGCACCGCTCACCGGGCTCCATCGGCGGCTGCGCGACCCCCGGTCGCGTCTTCCGCGGCATGAAGATGGCCGGCCGCATGGGCGGGGACCGTCAGACCACCCAGAACCTGGTGATCCAGGGTGTCGACACCGAGCGTGGGCTGCTGCTCATCTCCGGTGCGGTTCCCGGTCCCAAGGGTGGCCTGGTGTTCGTCCGCACGGCAGTGAAGGAGAACCAGGCATGAGCGCTGTCGACGTCCGCACCCCCGCGGGCAAGGCGTCCGGCACGGCCGAGCTCCCCGCGGAGATCTTCGACGTGCAGGTCAACGTCCCGCTGATCCACCAGGTGGTCGTGGCCCAGCTCGCGGCCGCCCGCCAGGGCACGGCCGACACCAAGAGCCGTGGCGAGGTCTCCGGCGGTGGCCGCAAGCCGTACAAGCAGAAGGGCACCGGCCGCGCCCGCCAGGGTTCGATCCGCGCCCCGCACTACACCGGCGGCGGCGTCGTGCACGGCCCCGAGCCGCGCTCGTACGACCAGCGCACCCCCAAGAAGATGAAGGCTGCCGCCCTGCGCGGAGCCCTCTCCGACCGGGCCCGCGAGGGTCGCATCCACATCGTCACCGACGTCGTCGAGGGCGAGACCCCGTCGACCAAGTCGGCCGTGGCGGCGCTCAAGGCGCTGGGGGTGGCCGGCAACGTCCTGGTCGTCATCGACCGCGACGACGACGTGGCGGCGCTGAGCCTGCGCAACATCACCAAGGTCCACGTGCTCTACGCGGACCAGCTGAACACCTACGACGTCATCGTGAGCGATCAGGTGGTCTTCACCTCGGCCGCTCTCGAGGCCTTCCTCGCCGGCCCGGTCAAGGGTCGATCGGTCAAGGCCGTCGCGACTGAGAGCGAGGCAGCGCTGTGAGGATCGCCGATCCCCGGGACATCCTGATCTCCCCGGTCGTCTCCGAGAAGAGCTACGCCCTGCTCGACGAGAACAAGTACACGTTCATCGTCGCGCCGGACGCCAACAAGACGCAGATCAAGATCGCCGTTGAGCAGGTCTTCGGGGTCAAGGTCACCGCCGTCAACACGGCCAACCGCGAGGGCAAGCAGCTGCGCACGCGCACCGGCTTCGGCCGTCGCGCCGCCACCAAGCGCGCCATCGTCACCGTGGCCGCCGGCGACCGCATCGACATCTTCGGAGGCCCGGTCTCCTGACCGGGTGACACGAGAAGGAATCACCATGGGAATCCGCAAGTACAAGCCGACAACGCCGGGCCGTCGTGGCGCCAGCGTCGCCGACTTCGTCGAGATCACCCGGACCACTCCGGAGAAGTCGCTCGTCGAGCCGCTGCCCAAGAAGGGCGGCCGCAACGCCTCGGGTCGCATCACCACGCGGCACCAGGGCGGCGGTCACAAGCGCGCCTACCGCGTCATCGACTTCCGTCGTGCCGACAAGGACGGCGTGCCCGCGCGCGTCGCCCACATCGAGTACGACCCCAACCGCACGGCGCGCATCGCCCTGCTGCACTACGCGGACGGCGAGAAGCGCTACATCATCGCCCCCAACAAGCTGCGCCAGGGCGACCCGATCGAGACCGGCGCCAGCGCCGACATCAAGCCGGGCAACAACCTGCCGCTGCGCAACATCCCCGTCGGCACGGTCATCCACGCCGTCGAGATCAAGCCCGGCGGCGGTGCCAAGATCGCCCGCTCGGCCGGCTCGTCGGTGCAGTTGGTGGCCAAGGACGGCCCGTACGCCCAGCTGCGCATGCCGTCCGGTGAGATCCGCAACGTCGATCTGCGCTCGCGCGCGACGGTCGGCGAGGTGGGTAACGCCGAGCAGTCCAACATCAACTGGGGCAAGGCCGGTCGTCTGCGCTGGAAGGGCAAGCGCCCGACCGTCCGTGGCGTGGCCATGAACCCGGTCGACCACCCGCACGGCGGTGGCGAGGGCAAGACCTCCGGTGGCCGTCACCCGGTCAACCCGGCGGGCAAGCCCGAGGGCCGCACCCGCAAGGCCAACAAGGCCAGCGACCAGTTCATCGTCCGTCGCCGCAAGTCCGGCAAGAAGCGTTAGGGATCACCATGCCTCGCAGCCTGAAGAAGGGTCCGTTCGTCGACGGGCACCTGCTGAAGAAGGTCGACAGCCAGAACGAGAGCGGCTCCAAGGCCGTCATCAAGACCTGGTCGCGCCGCTCGATGATCATCCCCGCGATGCTCGGGCACACGATCGCCGTCCACGACGGTCGCAAGCACGTGCCGGTCTTCGTGTCCGAGAACATGGTCGGCCACAAGCTGGGCGAGTTCGCCCCGACCCGCACCTTCAAGGGGCACGTCAAGGACGACCGCAAGGCGAAGCGCCGCTAGGCGCCGTCCCGACCATCGACATCAGAACGAACGAGCAGGGAGCAGCCATGGAAGCCAGGGCCCAAGCGCGGTACGTCCGCGTCACGCCCATGAAGGCGCGCCGCGTCATCGACCTCATCCGCGGGATGAGTGCGCAGGACGCGCAGGCGGTGCTGACCTTCGCCCCGCAGGCCGCGAGCGAGCCGGTGGGCAAGGTGCTGGCCAGCGCCATCGCCAACGCCACGAACAACCACGCCATGGACGCGCGTTCCCTCGTCGTGAGCGAGGCCTTCGTCGATGAGGGCCCGACCATGAAGCGGATCCGTCCGCGCGCCCAGGGCCGCGCGTACCGCATCCGCAAGCGCAGCAGCCACATCACCGTGGTGGTCACCGACGGCACCGTCGCAGCCAAGGCCACGGCGGCTGCCAAGCCGGCCAAGGCCGCGAAGGCTGCCGCTCCCGCCGCTCCCGCGGCCCCGGCCGCGAAGAAGGCGGCAGCCAAGAAGGCTGCCCCGGCTGCGAAGAAGGCGGCTCCGGCTGCGAAGAAGGCGGCGTCAGCCGCCCCGAAGGCTTCAGCGAAGAAGGCGACGACCGAACCGGCCGCCGCTGCAGAGACGGAAGGGTGACCCGACAGTGGGCCAGAAGGTAAATCCGCACGGCTTCCGGCTGGGCATCACCACCGACTTCAACACCCGGTGGTTCGCCGACAGCAGCAAGCCCGGTCAGCGCTACCGCGACTACGTCGCCGAGGACGTCCAGATCCGCAAGCTGCTCAGCCAGGGCATGGAGCGCGCCGGCATCGCCCGCGTGGAGATCGAGCGCACCCGTGATCGCGTGCGCGTCGACATCCACACGGCCCGCCCGGGCATCGTCATCGGCCGCCGCGGCGCCGAGGCCGATCGCATCCGCGGCGACCTGGAGAAGCTCACCGGCAAGCAGGTGCAGCTGAACATCCTGGAGGTCAAGAACCCCGAGGCTGAGGCCCAGTTGGTCGCCCAGGGCATCGCCGAGCAGCTGTCCAGCCGCGTCTCGTTCCGTCGCGCGATGCGCAAGGGCATGCAGAGCTCGCTGAAGAGCGGTGCCAAGGGCATCCGCGTGCAGGTCTCCGGTCGCCTCGGCGGCGCGGAGATGTCGCGCACGGAGTTCTACCGCGAGGGTCGCGTCCCGCTGCACACGCTGCGCGCCGACATCGACTACGGCTTCTACGAGGCCCGCACCACGTTCGGCCGCATCGGCGTGAAGGTCTGGA
>CAYFLO010000164.1:0-4556 GCA_964343995.1 uncultured Bifidobacteriaceae bacterium | reverse complement strand
GAGCGACGCCGCAGGCAGCGATGCGAGGGCGAACGTGAAGGAGTCGCGACCGGCCGTTGGCGCCAGGGTGCCGGTCGAAACCGCCACGTCGGCACACGTGTTGCCCTGAGTGCTGCGGCAGGAACGCAGGTGCTGTACATAGCCCACCGACGCCGCGGGGACTCCGGGCACCGTGTAGCGACCCAGGACGGCGACGACCGAGCCGCTGGCGCGCAGCACCGGAGCGGTCGGCACGGTCACCGTTCCGCACGACAGGGATGTCGCTCCGGCGCCGGTCAGGCGCACGCATGCGGTGCCGATCGACGCGAACGTTGCTGCCGGGCTCGCTGACGCACTGGCAGCGGGGCTGGCCGACGCACTCGCGGCGGGGGTGGCCGACGCACTGGCCGACGCCGCTGGTGCGGCGCTCGCGGACGCCGCCGTCGCCGGCGCGGCGATCGTCGCCACCGACGAACCCCGGTCGGCGACCGTGCGCCACGGACCGCCCGTCCCGTTGACGACGATGCGACCCTCGAGTCGGGAGTAAGCCTGCGCGAACGTGCGGGCGCGCCCCGCGACGGCCTGGGGTGAGGAGACCGTCTGTCCGCCCAGCGTGATCCGGTTCGGAGTGCCCGCCGCCGTCGGCACCGGCTCGGAGGTCGCGACCACCGACGTCGTGCACTGCGCTGCGCGCACGGGTTGACGGACGGAGCAGGTCGACACGGATGTCACGAACCGGAACTCCATGCCCGCCTGCACGCCTTCGACGGAGACCGTGGGCTGCCGCACCTGGTAGGGCGACCCCTGAGTCGGTGCAGCGGCGAAGGCGACACCCTGCTGCACCGTGCCGATCACCGTGGGAGGCAACGGTGAGGCCACCAGACCGGCCTGCGGAGCGGTACTGATGTCGGGCAGCGTGGGCCCGGCCGTGCTGATGAGGTAGCGGCTCCATGGACCGCGAACGAAATAGATATCCGTTCCTTCGCTGATACACAGGACGATGCACGTGCCCTGCGGCTTGTGGATCGCATTGAAGAGCTGGTACTGCAGGACGCACAGGTACTTGCCGCGGTCGGCATTGGTCACCGGGACGGACGTGCGCCCGTTCTCTCCGCCGGTGATGCCCACCTGCGATGCCAGGGCCTGCGGACTGCTGCAGTCCGGGGTGCTGCTCAGGCGCACGGCGCCGGAGTGGGGGACACCACCGGTGTCGAAGGCGAACCGCAGCCTGCTGTTGTCCGGAGGGGTGAGCAGGGGACCGAAGGTGAGCCCGATGTTCCCGCCCTGCGATGGCGTGACCGTGCAGTCGGCAGCGCGCCACGCGCCCAGGGCCGGGTAGTACCACGTGGTGCGAGTGCGCTGGAACAGCCGGCCGCGCTCGCCGGGTACGCGGCACTCAGCACGGTCGACCGCGTTCGCCGAGGCGTTCGTGGGAGTGACGGCCCCGACGACGGCATAGCGCGGAAGGGGCGTCCGGTCCCAGTTGGTGGAGTCAGGGAGCAAGCCGTCGGCCCGCACCGGGGCCGCAAGGATCACGGTCGAGATCAGCACCGACACGGCTGCGACGATGACGGTGAGGGCCGAGCCGCTGCCTGGCGCACGCAGGCGCGACGTCAGATACATGACCGATACCTCCACCGAGCCGGACTCCCGTCGTTCCTCACCTTAGGTGAGGACCTCGTTGATCAGGACGGACTCAGCCAGGTCACCTCGACGCGCAGGCCTCCGGATGGTGATTCCGCCAGAACCACGTCGCCACCGGCGACCTGCGCGCTCTCGCGCACGAGGGCGAGTCCCAGGCCGCTTCCCCCCGGTCGTGCCGTCGAGCCGCGCATGAACCGCTCGAGCACGCGCTCGCGATCGTCGGCCAGAACGCCCGGTCCGTCGTCGTCGACCTGAAGCCGAACGAGCGAATCGGAGCGCGCGACCAAGACCTGGACCCTCGCCCCGGCGTACTGCAGCGCATTGCCCAGGAGTTCATCGACCGCGCGCGCGACCGTGCCGACGGGCACGTGCACCGGGGCCGACGGCGGCGCCGAGAACGTCAGAGTGACGCCGTTGGCCTGCGCCTGCGCGCGCGCCATGTCGACCCGTTCCGCCGCGATGGCGGCGACGTCCTCGTCCTCCCATCGCACCGACGCGGCATCGGAACGCGCGAGGGCCAGTACTTGGTCGATGCGGCGGGTGAGCCGGTCGACCTCCGCGGTGGCCGCCTCGGCCTCGTGCACGACCTCCGGGGCACCGGAGATGTCCTCGATGGCCTCCAGACGCAGCCGAACCCCCGCGAGTGGCGTGCGCAGGTGGTGCGACGCATCCGCCGCGAACTGCTGTGCGCGACGGACCATGCCCTCCAGTCGCGCGGCGGTCACGTTGAGCGCGGAGGCCACGTCGCGGATCTCCTCCGGACCGTCCTTCTCGTCCGCCCGCCGCGACAGGTCGTCGGGGAGTTGGCGCGCGACGCCCGCGAGCGACTTCAGCGGCGCGGTCACCGAGCGGGCGATAAGCAGGGCCACGAGCGCCGCGGCACCCATGACCGCCACGACGAACACCGCGAGCCAGCCTTGCGTGCGTCGCACCGCCGCCTGCACGACGTCCTCCGGGAGCGACAGCCGCACCGCATCGGCGACTCCCTGATTGATGACGACGGGTGCGGCGACGTAGCGCAGGTCGGTGCCGAGGGACTCTGAGGTGCGCACATCGGAGGTGAGGGAACCGGCCAGGGCCTGCTGGATCTCCGGACGATCGAAGGTGCGATCCAGACCGGAATTATCGGAGTCGGCGACGAGTTCCAGGCCTGAGTTGACGACGACGACACGGGCTCCCGAGGTGCTGGCCACCTGCTCCACCGTCGCGGCCCACTGGTCCTGCGGCTCGGACGCCAGGATGCTCGCGGCGGCCAGGGTGCGGACCTCGAGGTCGGCGATGAACGCGTTGCGCTGGTCGCGGGCGACGAGCAAAGCCATCGGCACCGCCAAGGCGATCGCGACGACCGCGGCCATGATCGACATGGCCAGGACGAGCCGTCGGGTCATGACTCAGCCAGGCGGTACCCGACTCCACGCACCGTCTCGACCAACGAGGGATCACCGAGTTTGCGGCGCAGGGATCCGACGTGGACGTCGAGAGTCTTGCCCGAACCCACCCACACCGGATCCCACACGCGCGCGAAGAGCTCCTGGCGCGGCACCGCACGACCGGGCTCCTCGGCGAGGACGGACAGCAGGTCGAACTCCTTGGCCGTGAGGTCCATCGGTGTGCCATCGACGCTGGCCACGCGTCGGGCCCGATCGACGTGCACGCGACCCGTTGCCGACGGCGGGTCGACGCGACGGCGGCGGCTGATCGCGCGGATGCGCGCGGCGAGCTCGCGCACCGAATAGGGCTTGACGACGTAGTCGTCGGAGCCAAGCTCGAGCCCGACGACGCGATCGGTCTCGTCGCCACGCGCGGTGGTGATGATGACGGGCACGTCACTGACCCGGCGCAGGTCGCGCAGGACGTCCAGACCGTCGCCGTCGGGTAGGCCCAGGTCGAGAAGGATCGCGTCGGGGGAGAAGGTGTGCGCGGCCTCGACCACCTGGCTCGCGTAGGCCACGGCCATGACCTCAAACCCATGGCGCTGGAGGCCCTCGGTGACCGGGCCGGCCAGGGTCGGGTCGTCCTCCACGACCAGCACGCGCATGGGGCAAGGCTCCCATGCCCGGCCATGCCTTACCTGCGCTTTACCTTCCTCACGAACCGGCTTGGCCGCCCCCGGCCTACCGTCGAAGGCATGTCCCGTCGTGCTGCCGTCATGAGCGGACTGGCCGCAGGGACCGGCGCCACTCTCCTGGTGGCGATCGCCGGCGTGGCCGTCGTTAATGCCGCATCCGCGACCCAGGACTTCCGCGGCTCCGCGCCCATCGTGGCCGAGCCCGTCGCACTGGCCAGCCCCGCCTCCACCGGCGAGCTGCTGCCGCCACTCCAGGAGCAGCCGGAGCCCACGGCCAGCGCCTCACCGCTGCGCCTGGATCTCCTCGTCACCGATCCCAATGCCCTGGCCTCGGCCGCGCGCGCCGCCCAAAGTGCCCGCGACGGCGCCACGTCGTCGCTCGTCCCGAGCACCTCGCCCAGCCGTGCCTACGCGATGCCCGGTGCCGTGACGACGGTCCCGACCTCCGGCACTGGCACGGTGCTGGGCACCACGCGCCGACAGACCGGCGTGATCCCGGTCGTCACACCCAAGCCCACGGCCGACGCTCCGGCTCCTGCTCCCGGCGGTGCAGCACCGGCCGCTCCCGCGGCACCCGGGAACGGCGCAGGAACGTCGACGTCGGATACCTCGGTGGTCACCGGCGCCCGCCCGTCGGCCACGCGCGACGCTTCGCCAACGCCGTCGGCCACGCGCGACGCTTCGCCGACGCCTTCGGCCACGCGCGTCGCTTCGCCAACGCCTACGCCGAGTCGGGTCGCGACCCCGACGCCGACTCCCCCACGGTCCACCGCGGCACCCACACCCACACCGGCACGCTCCACCGCCGCTCCCACACCCACACCGGCACGCTCCACCGCCGCTCCCACACCCACACCGGCACGCT
>CAYFLO010000163.1:0-4574 GCA_964343995.1 uncultured Bifidobacteriaceae bacterium | reverse complement strand
AGTTCGGCTTCTTCGGCGTCGTCGTGTAGACGCGCGTGCACACGCCACGGCGCTGCGGGCTGCCCTTGAGCGCCGGCGCCTTGTTCTTCGACACCTTGTCCTGCCGGCCCTTGCGGACCAGCTGCTGGATGGTGGGCACAGTCAGTTGCCTTCCGTCAGTCGTGCGTGCTCGTGCGGTCATGCGTTCGTGCATCGTTCTTCGACCCACGCGGTCGGGTGTGTCGTTACGGCGCGAAGCCGTCACGATCATCACGATCGAGTGGAACCCCATCCGCGGATTGGTCCTGGACGTACCGGACCCGCGGGCATTCACGACGTGCCGGGAGCAGGCGGGACGACCGCCGACTCGGGGAAGCCGGGCATGCAGGGGTGTGCCGCGAAGGCACGAGGGGAGAGGCTAGCCCGAGCCCCCCGGCAGCGTCAAAACGGCCCCCTCCGGGGCCGCGCCAACGGCCGGGTCCCGCCGCTAGCTGGAGGCCGCGGCGGCCAGGGCGATGACGAGGACGGCCACGCCCCCGACGAGGACGACCGCCGCCCCGACGCCGATGTTGATCCAGGAGATGATCCGCGCCGCCAGGATCATGCCGGCGGCGTCCTTCTGGCCGGGGCGCACCTCACGCGAGGCCGTCTGCGCCAGGACAAGAGCGACAATAGCGGGCACAATAGGACATACCACCCAAGAAGCGATCGACAGAACCAGGGCCGCCACGGCGGTGCCGGATGTGGTCCCCGCGTGCGCGCCGGAAGGCGTGTTCGCGCCGTCCGAGGGGACGGGCAGGGAGGTCGACCCCGCTGCTGCGGCCGGGAGCGGCTCGGGGAACTCCACCGGCCCGCGGGGCCAGGAGCCGTCGGCGGGGGTCGCGGTGCCGTCGTCGCCTGTGGTCATGACCACGACTGTACGCCCGGGGAAACAGGCCGCATCGCCGCTATCCTTCCCATGCACAGGGGACCAAGGGGCGGCGGACGAGACCGTCAACCCAGTACCGGGAGGGCCACGTGGCACGAGAGCAGGGCGCCCCGTCCAGCGGGGGTACCCGAGACCGCCTCATCGAGGCAGCCGGCCGCCATCTGGCGACGCGCGGACCCCGGGCCGTCGAACTTCGGGCCATCTGCGTCGAGCTCGGCATCTCCCCCAGCCTGGTCAACTACCACTTCGAGTCTCCCGAGCAGTTGCTCTGGCTGGCGGCGGTGCGTGCCTATGACCTGCACGTGCAGGAGCAGGTGGCCGCCGTCGCCCAGGCCTCCAGCGGGTCCGCGGCCGTGGAGGCATGGGTCGAGGGGACGCTGGAGTGGACGCGCGACAACCCCGGCATCGCCGCGATCATCGACTTCCCGGCCCAGGCCCTGGCCGACATCCCGCAGGCCGATGACTACGCCAAGGACCTCGCACACCTCAGCCGCGCCAATGTGGCCGCCCTGGGGTCGGCGATCCTGGCCACGATCAAGGGCGGCCCGGTCCGCATGATGTCGGCGCAGCGGGTGGCCCTGCTCATCAAGACCAACAGCGAGTTCGCCTACTGGATCAGCATGGTCGGCTTCGCCACCCAGGGCGCCGGCATGTGGATCGCTGGGCGCCGCCCCTCCAGCCCCCTGTGGAAGGTCTTCGGCTTCAGCCCGGACAAGCAGATCCGCACGACCACCCGCGAGGTCATCGCCCGCATGGGCAAGGTTCCGGCGTCGGCGATCGTCGAGCCCGAGGGCGACGACGAGGACTGACGCTCCCGCGACACTCCCCCGACATGACGAAGGGCCCGGCATCCGCCGGGCCCTTCGTCGTCGTGTGCTGCGGGATCAGTACCCGCGGTAGTCGAACTCCTCCAGCGGAACGGCCGCGCCGGACGACGAGCCGAACATGCTGTAGTCGAGGTCGTCGTACCCGGAGAACGAGGCGTACATCGCCGCCTTGGCCTCCTCGGTCGGCTCGACCTTGACGTTGCGGTAGACCGGCATGCCGGTGCCCGCCGGGATGAGCTTGCCCAGGATGACGTTCTCCTTCAGGCCCAGGAGCGGATCGCTCTTGGCGTGGATCGCGGCATCGGTGAGAACGCGGGTGGTCTCCTGGAAGGAGGCCGCCGACAGCCAGGACTCCGTGGCCAGCGAGGCCTTGGTGATGCCCATGAGTTCCGGACGACCGGAGGCGGGAGTGCCGCCCTCAGCCACGACGCGGCGGTTCTCCGCCTCGAAGGCGCTGCGCTCGATGAGCTCGCCGGCCAGGAACTCCGAGTCACCGGACTCGATGACGGTGATGCGCTTGAGCATCTGGCGGACGATGACCTCGATGTGCTTGTCGTGGATCGACACGCCCTGCGAGCGGTACACCTCCTGGACCTGATCGACGAGGTGCTGCTGCACCGCGCGCTGGCCCAGGATGCGCAGGACCTCCTTGGGATCCACGGCACCGACCATGAGCTGCTGGCCCACCTGCACGTGCTGGCCGTCCTCGACCAGCAGGCGCGCACGCTTGGACACCGGCTTGGCGATCTCCTCCGAGCCGTCGTCGGGGATGACGACGAGCTTGCGGGTCTTGTCGGTGTCGTCGATGCGCACCCGACCGGTGACGTCGCTGATCTCGGCCTTGCCCTTGGGGGTGCGGGCCTCGAACAGCTCGACCACGCGCGGGAGGCCGTGGGTGATGTCCTCACCCGCGACACCGCCGGTGTGGAACGTGCGCATCGTGAGCTGGGTGCCCGGCTCGCCGATCGACTGCGCGGCGATGATGCCCACCGCGTCGCCGATCTCGGCCATCTCGCCGGTGGCGAGGAAGGTGCCGTAGCAGGTGCGGCACACGCCGACCTCGCTCTTGCACTTGAGCACGGAGCGCACCGGCAGCTTCGCGCCGTCGGCGGCCTCGCCCAGGCCCTCGATGATCTCGCGCAGCCGCGGCATCGTCAGGTCCTCGCCACGGGTGGCCAGGGTGCCCTTGCCCTTGCCCGGAGCCGGGATGTCGGCGGCCAGGATGCGGCCGGCGAGGCTCTTGTTGACGCCGTCCGGCAGGTGCACCGGCAGCTCGATGTAGTCGGTCGAGCCGCAGTCCATCTCGCGGATGATCACGTCCTGCGACACGTCGACCAGGCGGCGGGTGAGGTAGCCCGAGTCGGCGGTGCGCAGTGCGGTGTCCGCGAGGCCCTTGCGGGCGCCGTGGGTGGAGATGAAGTACTCGAGCACCGACAGGCCCTCGATGAAGTTGGCCTTGATCGGGCGCTCGATGATCTCGCCCTTCGGATTGGCCATCAGGCCGCGCATGCCGGCGAGCTGGCGGATCTGCTTGAACGAGCCGCGGGCGCCGGAGTTGGCCATCATGAACACCGGGTTCAGCTCGTACAGCGAGTCCTGCATCGCCTGGGCGACCTCCTCGGTCGCCTCCGTCCAGATGTTGACGATCGACTCGTGGCGCTCCTCCTCGGTGATGAGGCCGCGCTCGTACTGGCGGTCGACGTCGGCCACGCGACCCTCGTGCTTCTTGAGGATCTCGCCCTTGGACAGCGGCACGACGATGTCGTTCTTGGAGATCGTGATGCCCGCGCGGGTGGCGTAGCGGAACCCGAGCGCCTTGATGGTGTCGAGCACCGGGGCGATCGAGTGGGCGCCGTACACGTCGGACAGCTCCGCGATGAAGAGGTCGGTCTCCTTCTTGGAGAGCGTCCGGTTCATGAACGGGTCGAGCACGATCTCGCGGCGCAGCACGCCGGTCAGGCAGCGCTCCACCTCGGCATTGATGATCACCCGGCCCGGCGTGGTGACCAGCAGCTGGCCGTGGCGGCGGTACTCGATGACGTCGGACAGGCCGACCTGCTTCTCGTCGAGGGCGCGCATGACCTGCTCCTCGGTGGCGAAGCGCCGCGGCCGCGGGTCGAGCGAGCCCGGCTCGACGCCGCGCAGCTCCTTGTCGCAGTACGTCAGGTAGTAGATGCCGAGCACCATGTCCTGCGTCGGGGTGGCCAGCGGCCGCCCGTGCGCCGGGGACAGGATGTTGTTGGCCGACAGCATCAGGATGCGGGCCTCGGCCTGCGCCTCCGCGCTGAGCGGGAGGTGGACCGCCATCTGGTCGCCGTCGAAGTCGGCGTTGAAGGCGTGGCAGACGAGCGGGTGCAGCTGGATGGCCTTGCCCTCGACCAGGATCGGCTCGAAGGCCTGGATGCCGAGGCGGTGCAGCGTCGGGGCGCGGTTCAGCAGCACCGGGTGCTCCGCGATGACCTCCTCGAGGACGTCCCAGACCTCGGGCACCATCGACTCGACCATCTTCTTGGCGGCCTTGATGTTCTGCACGGCCTTGCGCTCGACGAGCCGGCTCATGATGAACGGCTTGAAGAGCTCGAGGGCCATCAGCTTGGGCAGGCCGCACTGGTGGAGCTTGAGCTCCGGGCCGGCGACGATCACCGAGCGGCCGGAGTAGTCCACGCGCTTGCCGAGCAGGTTCTGGCGGAAGCGGCCCTGCTTGCCCTTGAGCATGTCGGACAGCGACTTGAGCGGGCGGTTGCCCGGGCCCGTCACCGCGCGACCGCGGCGGCCGTTGTCGAACAGCGCGTCGACGGCCTCCTGCAGCATGCGCTTCTCGTTGTTGACGATGATGTCCG
>CAYFLO010000162.1:0-4576 GCA_964343995.1 uncultured Bifidobacteriaceae bacterium | reverse complement strand
TACGGCTACGACGTGCGCTGCGAGCTCGTGGGTTCGGAGGCCACCCTTGCGATGGGCAACGGGGACTACATCGACGTGGCGCGCGACGGTCGAGTCGGGGTCGACGTGGCGCCGCAGTGGCTTGGCCGCTTCGGTGAGGCCTACCGCCGCGAGATGCAGGCGTGGGTCGACGCCACCCGGGCCGGCGTGGTCACCGGACCCACCACCTGGGACGGCTTCGTGGCGTCGTCGGTGGCGGCGGACTGCATCACCGCCCTCAACGAGAACGGCCCGGTCGCCGTGAGGCTCCCGGACCGTCCGTCGCTGTACGCGTAATAACTACACGCCACGCACCGGGGTGAGTGACTGGTCCTTCTCCTCAACTTTGAGCGCGCCGGTCATGATGGCCACGGCATCGTTCATCGAGTAGGTCGCGGGGTTGATGACCGCCGCGCGACTGCCCAGGCGCTGCACGTGGATGCGGTCGGCCACCTGGAACACCTGCGGCATGTTGTGCGAGATGAGGATGACCGGAAGCCCGCGGTCGCGCAGACCCTCGATCATCTTCAGGACCTGGTTGGACTCGCGCACGCCGAGCGCCGCCGTGGGCTCGTCGAGAATGATGACCTTGCTGCCGAACAACTGCGCCCGCGCGACCGACACGGCCTGGCGCTGACCGCCCGAGAGCGTCTCCACCGCCTGGTTCATGTCCTGCAGGGTGCCGATGCCGAGTTTGGTCATCTCGTCCTTGGACTTGTTGCGCATGCCGCTGTGGTCCAGGGAGCGGAAGACCGAGCCCAGGAACCCCTTCTTGCGCATCTCGCGGCCCAGGTACATGTTGCTGGCGATATCGAGGGCCGGCGCGACCGCGAGGGTCTGGTACACCGTCTCGATACCGGCACCCCGCGCCTCCAGGGAGTTCTTGAAGGACACCGGCTTGCCGTCGAGAAGGATCTCGCCGCTGTCCGGAGTTTCCGCACCGGAGATGCACTTGATGAGGGTCGACTTGCCCGCACCGTTGTCGCCGATGACCGCGAGTACCTCGCCCGGATAGAGCTCGAGGTTCGCCTCATTGAGGCCGACGACACGGCCGAAGGTCTTGACCAGGCTCTTGGCCTGGACGACCGGCTGGGTCACGGTGGACGTCGTCATGCTCGTACCTTTCTGATCCATTGATCCAGAGCCACGGACACGATGATCAGGATGCCGATCGCCAGGATCTTGAAGGCCTGGTCGAGACCGGCGAGCACGAGGCCGTTGGAGACCACGCCGACCAGGACGGCACCGATGAGCGTGCCGACGATGGTGCCGCGTCCGCCGAACAGCGACGTGCCGCCGATGACGACGGCCGTGATGGAGTCGAGGTTGGCGTCCGGGATGTTGTTCGGACTAGCAGCACCGACACGACCGACGGCGATCCAGCCCGCGACGGCGAGCACGATGCCGCCGACGAGGTAGACGCTGAAGAGCACCCGGTTGACGCGGATACCGGCGAGGGCCGCCGCCACCGGGTCGTCGCCCACCGCGTAGACGTGTTTGCCCCACGCGGTGTTCTTCAGGATCCAGGCGAACAGCAGGTACAGCAGGATCATCGCCACGACGCCGTAGGTGATCTTGAACGAGCCGATCTGGATCGGCCGGCCCAGGAACAGCAGGATGCTGGAGTCACCACCGAGCTTGTCACCGTTGATTGTGCGACCCGTGGCGTAGATGAGCGTGATCGCCAGGAAGATGTTGAGGGTGCCCAGGGTGACGATGAAGGGTGGAAGTCTGAGTTTGGTGATGAGTAAGCCGTTGAGGGCGCCGGCGGCGGCACCGACGATGAAGCCCAGGATGAGCGCGATGGGGCCGGGGACACCCTGCTCGGCAAGGGTCTTGGCCATGACCATCGAGGCCAGGATCGAGATGGCGCCGACGGACAGGTCGATACCGGCGGTGAGGATGACCAGCGTCTGTGCGATGGCGATGACACCGATGATCGACACCTGCTGCGTGATGAGCGACAGGTTGGAGATCATCCAGAAGCGGTGATTGATCAGGCCGAAGACGATGATCGCGACGACAAGCACGAGGCCGGGGCTGATCCACGGGTACTTGTGCAGAGCGTGCTGGAACCGATCGAGCGGACCGCGGCGATCGAGGGACTCGATCAGGGCCTCGGCGTCCGCCGTGGATGTGGGGGTGCTCACCCGCCTACCTCCTCCTGGGTTGTGTGGGCAAAGACTCACATCACCAGCGGGCTTTTGCGCGGTATTCGCGCGAATTCGCCACGTCTGTCGATGCTGGGTGCCGGCTGATCTCGACCGCCGGCACCGGGGATGGAAAGGGGCCGTGGGGATGAACCCCACGGCCCCTTCCGCTGTATCAGCTACGCACTGCGTGCCGACTCAGCCGGGGGTTTAGCCCCAGGCGTTGTCGATGCAGTACTGAGCGTCCTTCTGCTCGGCCACGGTGACCGTGGTCTGGGGCTCCTGCGTGCACAGGGTGACACCCGTGTCGAAGAAGTCCTTGCCCTCGGTGACGGCCGGCTTGGTGCCGGTGGTGGCCAGGTCGAAGATGGCCTTGACGCCGAGCTCGGCCATCCGCAGCGGGTACTGCTGCGAGGTCGCGCCGATGAGGCCCGACTTCACGCCCTCGACGCCGGACTTGCCGCCGTCGACGGAGACCACGATGACGTCCTTGCCGGGGGTCTTGCCCGCAGCGCTCAGGGCCTTGTCGGCACCGAGAGCAGCCGGCTCGTTGATCGTGTAGATCACGTTGATGTTCGGGTTCTTGGCCAGGCAGTCCTCCATGCCCTTCTGGCCGCCCTCCTCGTTGGCGCCGGTGGCCACGACACATGCGATCTCGTAGTCGCCGCCCTTGCCGGTCTTGTACTTGCCCGAGGTGGCCTCGTCGCCGATGACCTTGGGATCAGCGATGTCGATGCCCATGCCGTCGAGGAAGCCGTTGTCGCGCTTGTAGTCGACGGTGAGGGCGTCCTTGTCGGTGATGATGAGGCGGGCGATGACAGCCTTAGCACCGTTCAGCTTGCCGGCGGTCCACTGGCCGATGGCCTGGCCCGCGACGAAGTTGTCCGTCGCGAAGGTGATGTCGACGATGTCGGCCGGATCGGTCGGCGTGTCGAGTGCGATGACGAGCAGGCCGGCCTTGCGGGCCGCGGAGATGGCATCGTTCACGCCCGGGCCGGCCGGGGTGATGAGGATGCCCTGCTGACCCTGCGAGACAGCGTTCTCGATGAGCGCAGCCTGGCCCTGGACGTCAGTGTCGTCCTTGCCCGCGCCGGTGGTGAGGCTGACGCCATTGGCGTCGGCGGCCTTCTTGGCACCCTCGGTCATGGCGACGAAGAACGGGTTGGTCGTGTTCTTCGTGATGAGGGTGACGGCCACCTTGCCGCCGGCGGCCGGAGCCGAGGCAGCGGGAGCCGACGCGGCCGGAGCCGAGGCGGCCGGAGCCGACGCGGCGGGAGCCGAGGACGAGCTGGAGGAACCCGAGCTGCAGGCAGCCAGGGTCACGGACAGGACGCCAACGGCTGCAACAGCAGCAGCGGCGCGCCCGCGGGTGACGCGGTTGATCATGTGGTGTTCCCTTCGAAGGGTTGGTGGGTAAGCCCTGAGGCCGCCCTCATCCTGCACTCGCCCGGTTGGGGCGACTACCGGCGGGAGGCTCCTGACACCGAACTGATGCGGAAACGTCATCCACGGTTCGGAATCAGGTGGCTTGCCGTGCATGCTGCCCGGGATGTCCCTGACAACGATGTCAGATCGTTATGGCAGAACCCTGCCCCGTCAAGGGGCCCTATCGCTAACGTGACGGATCGTAATGACAACGTTATCCAGCCGCCCAGGCGCCACGGGGCCCTTCGAGGAGGGCCGTGGCCCCCATGCCCGGGCCACCATGCGCGATGTGGCCGCCCTGGCCGGGGTGAGCCTGAAGACGGTCTCCCGGGTGGTCAACCACGAGGCCGGGGTGAGCCCGGAGCTCGCCGCCCGCGTGGGCCGAGCCGCCGAGCAGCTCGACTACCGCCCCAACCTCACGGCCAGCAACCTGCGCCGGGCCGACCAGCGCACCGCCACCATCGGCCTGCTGGTGGAGGACGTAGGCAATGAGTTCTTCGCGGCCATTCACCGGGGCGTGGAGGAGGTCACCCGTGAGCGCGGCGTGATCGTCATGGCGGCCAGTCTCGACCGCGACCCCGACCTCGAGCGCGACCTGGTCTCGGCCCTGGCCTCCCGCCGCGTCGACGGACTCATCCTCACTCCGACCGCACCGGACCAGGACTATCTGGCCACCGAGCTGCGCAGCAGGATGCCGATCGTCGCCGTCGACCGCACACCGGTTGGCGTCGACATCGACGCGGTCCTCACCGACAACCGTGCGGCCGCGGCGCGCGGCGCGGCCCACCTCATTGCTCACGGCCACCGTCGCATCGCCTTCATTGGTGGCGAGGAGCGGCTCACCACCGAGCGCGATCGTTTCGCCGGCTATGCCGATGCGCTGGCTGACGCCGGTATCGCGATTGATCCGGCCCTCGTCCACCACGGTGCGGCCGACTCGGACGCCGGCGTTGCGGTTGCCGGCGCGATGCTCGACTCAGCGA
>CAYFLO010000161.1:1548-4591 GCA_964343995.1 uncultured Bifidobacteriaceae bacterium | reverse complement strand
CCCTACGACCTCACCGCCGAGCTGCTCGCGTGGGGCGCGGCCATGGCCGCCACCGGCCAGGTCCACGGCACGGGTGCACTCGGACCGGTCGACGGTTTCGGCCTGGCCGCGCTGGAGTCCGGCTGCGCCGACATGGGCCTGGTGCGGGTCTCCTGAGATCAGGCGCCCAGCCCTCAGGCGCGAATGGCCTCGTGAATCGCACGTCGGTACCACACATGCATGACGATCACACGGGTCACTGCCTCCGCGACGACGAGGGCGACCGCCGCCGTCAGAACCCAACTCAGCCAGCCTGACTTTGCCGTGAACGACTCACTGAGCACCTTGACGATGATGAGAAGCGCGAACGCCAGATACTCCGCCCAGCTGCGCTTCATGACCACGGCCTTCAAGGTCGGCTCTGCTCGCACCCAGAGGATCTGCGCGCGCCATCGCCCGAAGAACGCTCCAACGACCGCACCGATGGCCGCGGCCACCAGGTGCCCGGCATTGTCAGAGAGATCGGCCCACAGCAGGCCGAGCACGATGAGGATCTCCAGCATCGGCTCCATCCACTCCAGCGCCATGAGTCGGACCCGCTGGCCCTTCTCCAGGGCCACCTTCTTCTGGACACTGCGCGACCTGCCGTAGAGCAGGAGCGAGATGACTCCGAAGGCGAAGATCCCCAGGGTGACCAGGGCAGTGGGGGTCGACGCCGTGCTGTCGGCGGCCGCGTGAATGAGCTCCACACCAGAATTGTCATGGAATCGACGTGGATCCGTGCGCGCCGCACCGCGTGCGGGGCGCAGTAGCCTGCCTGACATGCGCGAGCAGGAGTGGCGGGCACGCGCCCAGGCGCACGCGGACCGCGTGGCCCCGTGGGTGCGCGATCGCCTCGACCGGCGCGCACTCGGCCGCGGGCATCCGGTGCGCGACTTCATGTTCGACTACTACCCGTACTCGCCGGCCAAGCTCGCGACGTGGCATCCGGGGGTCGGGGTCGTGCTCGAGGGGACCAGCGCGCGAGCGTTCCTCCAGCACGCCGGCTACGGCGAGGTCGACGACGGCGTGACGGTCGACCCCGCGGCGCTGGCGGGGCGCCGGCAGCGGCTCGACACCGCCCTCGCCGTGCTCGAGGGCACGTCGTCGCGCCCGGCGGCGACCGGCTGCTTCGCCCTGCACGAGTGGGCGATGGTGCTAGGACAGTCCCAGGAGCAGGTTCGCCACAGCGGGCTCCCGCTGCGGCTGGGTCCCGCGCAGGTGGCGTCGACCATCGACGAGGTCGGCCTGCGGTGCACGCACATCGACGCGTACCGGTTCTTCACTCCCGAGGCGATGCCCCTCAATGCCCTCGCCCCGACGCGCGCCACGCAGGCCATGCTCGACCAGCCCGGCTGCCTGCACGCGTCGATGGACCTCTACAAGTACGCCTCCTGGTTCTCGCCCTGGGTGTCGTCAGAGCTCATCGCCGACTGCTTCGAGAACGCGATGCACGCGCGCGAGCTCGACATGCGGGCATCCCCCTACGACGTGAGCGGCTTCGGGCTGAAGCCGATCCGTGTCGAGACACCGGAGGGGCGCCGGGAGTACACCGCCCTGCAGCGCGACCTCATCGATGGCACCGTGCCCCTGCGGGCGCGCGTGACGCAGGCGCTCATGATCCTTCGCGAAGCCCTGCCAGCAGTGCCGTCACCCGTGCCCTGATCTCGTCGCGGATCGGACGCACCGCGTCGACTTCCTGACCGGCGGGATCCTCCAGCACCCAGTCCTCATAGCGCTTGCCGGGGAACACCGGGCACGCGTCGCCGCAGCCCATCGTGATGACGACGTCGCTGGCGCGCACGGCCTCGACGGTGAGCACCTTGGGCAGTTCGGCGCTGATGTCGATGCCGTCCTCGAGCATCGCGGCCACCACCGCGGGATTGACCTGGTCGGCGGGCGCCGATCCGGCCGAGCGCACCTCGACGGCACCACCTGACAGCGCGGCGAGGTAGGCAGCGGCCATCTGCGAGCGACCGGCGTTGTGCACGCATACGAAGAGCACGGATGGACGGTCGGTCATGACAACTCCTGGGCTGACAGGGTGACGGTCGACTGGGCCGATGCTGCCCACCGCCACCGTCGGCGCAGCCACAGCGAGACGTAGACGAGGGCGACGAGCGCGGGCACCTCGATGAGCGGGCCGATGACGCCGGTGAGTGCCTCGCCGCTCGTCACGCCCCACACGCCGATTGCCACCGCGATAGCCAGCTCGAAGTTGTTGCCGGCCGCCGTGAAGGCCACAGTGGCCGCGCGCGGGTAGGTCAGGCCCAGCAGGCGTCCCGATCCCATCGCGGTGAACCACATGACGGCGAAGTACACGAGCAGCGGGATCGCGATGAGGGCGACGCTGGCGGGATCGGAGGTGATGGCATCGCCTTGCAGGGCGAACAGGATGACGATGGTGAACAGCAGCCCGTAGAGCGCGATCGGGGCGATTCGCGGCGCAAAGCGCGTGTCGTACCAGGTGCGCCCCTTGCGAGCGATGCCGATGCGGCGGGTGAGGTACGCCAGCACGAGCGGGATCCCCAGGAACACCAGGACTGCCTTGGTGATGTCCCAGGTCGAGAACGACACATCCTGGGTGTCCAGGCCCAGCCATCCGGGCAGGATCGCCAGGTAGAACGTGCCCAGCAGCGAGTACGCGAGGATCTGGAACACCGAGTTGATGGCGACGAGCAGGGCGCCGGCCTCGCGGTCACCGCAGGCCAGGTCGTTCCAGATGAGCACCATCGCGATGCATCGGGCCAGGCCGATGACGATGAGGCCGGTGCGGAACGCCGGGTACTGGGCCAGGAACGTCCAGGCGAGCACGAACATCAGCAGTGGGCCGATGACCCAGTTGAGCACCAGCGACAGCCACAGCATCCGCCGATCGCCGGTGAGGTGACCGATCTGCTCGTAGTTCACGCGGGCGAGGACTGGATACATCATCGCGAACAGACCCAGCGCGATGAGCACGCTGGTGTTGTCGATCTTCACCGCATTGAGGGCCCCCTGCAGGCCGGGCAGCAGCCGACCCAGC
>CAYFLO010000161.1:0-1448 GCA_964343995.1 uncultured Bifidobacteriaceae bacterium | reverse complement strand
TCCGCCGGGTTGTCGTCCTTGACGACGTACACCTCCCACGGCGCACCGGCCGGGTCATGCACCCACACCTTGTCCTGCAGGGCGTAGCAGCAGGTGGTGTCGGTCTCGTCGAACGTGGCTAGGCCCGCGGCGGTGAACCGCTGCGCCGCCGAGGTGACCTCATCGCTGGAGAACACCTCGACACCCAGGTGGTTGAGCGCCCCGGCCGTGCCCGTGCCGCGATCAGCATCCGGAACCTCGATGAGCACGAGCTTCAGGGGCGGGTTCTCGATGGCGAAGTTGGCGTAGCCCGGGCGTCGCTTGTGCGGCGTGACGCCGAAGAGCGTGGAGTAGAAGGAGACGCTCGCCTCGAGGTCGGAGACGTTGAGGGCCAGTTGCACGCGGGACATGAGCAGCTCCTTGTCGACATCCGTCGAGGCGCACGCTAGCATCCATATCGATATCTGTCGATGCGGAAAGGGGGCGTGATGACGAGTCGACGTACCGTCGCCCTGCTCGAATCCGCCGGGCCGGCCTGCTGCCCCACCGGCCTGACCGAACCGCTCGACCGCGACTCCGCCGACGAGCTCGCCCGACTCCTGAAGGCAGTTGCCGACCCGACCCGCCTGCAACTGCTCTCGCTGCTTCGCTCGCGCGAAGAGTGCGAGGCATGCGTGTGCGACCTCACCGAGCCGCTCGGCCTCTCGCAGGCCACGGTGTCGCACCACCTGAAAGTGCTCGTCGACGCGGGCATCCTTGGGCGCGAGAAGCGCGGCTACTGGACCTGGTACTCCATCATCCCCAGCCGCCTCACCGAACTGGCGGCAGTGCTGCGCTAGGCACGTGGCACGACGAGCTCAGCCCATCACTCGACCTTGATCGTCGCCATCATCCCGGTGTCCTCATGATCGAGAATGTGGCAGTGCAGCACGGTGGTTCCGGCGAAGTCGTCGAACGCCACCCGGATGACCTGCTCGCCGTTCGCCGGCACCGACACGACATCGGTCCACCCCTCCTGCCCCCGCACCTGGAACGGCCAGGTGTGCAGGTGGATGGGATGTGCCATGGGGCTGTTCGACCTGATCACCCACTCCTCAACAGTCCCCTTGGCGGCCGTGAGATCGATGCGTCCCGCATCGAAGGGACGTCCGTCGATCGTCGGGTTCATGTGGCCGTCGAGAGTGACGACGCGCTGGCGGGAATCATTGATCCATCGTCGAGTGTGGTAGTTCATCCGATGATCACGAATAGACTGGGTCTCATTCTGATTGCTCGTGGCCGGACAGGGGCGAGGGCGCGCTACTTCGGTTATCCCGACGAGCCTAGTGCCGAGGAACGTATCTGGGAAATTGTGGACCCCCCACGCTCTGGTCACACCACGATCATATTTGGCACCGATGTAACGCCGGTATTTGACGGAACCGGAGCTCAGGCTCTGGGAATCGATAGGTGTTGGACTAGTACGAAAG
>CAYFLO010000160.1:0-4613 GCA_964343995.1 uncultured Bifidobacteriaceae bacterium | reverse complement strand
CCACCATGGCCATCGGCGCGCTGTCGGTGGCGGTGTGGGCGCACCACATGTACGTCACCGGCGCGGTCTACCTGCCGTTCTTCGCCTTCATGACAATGCTCATCGCGGTGCCTACCGGTGTGAAGTTCTTCAACTGGATCGGCACCATGTGGAAGGGGTCGGTCACCTTCGACACCCCGATGCTGTGGGTGATGGGCTTCCTGGTCACCTTCCTCTTCGGCGGCCTGACCGGCATCATCCTTTCGGCGCCCCCGCTGGACTTCCACGTCTCGGACAGCTACTTCGTCGTGGCGCACTTCCACTACACGGTGTTCGGCACGGTCGTGTTCCTGTTCTTCGGCGGCCTGTACTTCTGGTGGCCGAAGATGACCGGCCGCATGCTCAACGAGCGTCTGGGCAAGATCCACTTCTGGCTGCTGTTCATCGGCTTCCAGGTCACCTTCCTCATTCAGCACTGGCTGGGTGTCATGGGCATGCCGCGCCGCTATGGCGACTACCTGCCCGGCGACGGCTTCCAGCTCATGAACGAGATCTCGTCGCTCGGTGCGATCCTTCTGGGCGTCTCGACCCTGTTCTTCATCGCCAACGTGTTCTGGACATGGCGCAACGCCCCCAAGGTCACCGTCGACGATCCCTGGGGCTGGGGCGGGTCGCTGGAGTGGGCCACCTCATGCCCGCCGCCGCGGCACAACTTCCTGTCGCTGCCGCGCATCCGCTCGGAGCGCCCCGCCTTCGACGTCAACCATCCCGAACTCGCCGACGTCCACGCGGCGCCCGTCACCGCCGGGAGCTCCTCATGAAGATCGAAGGCTGGCTCTTTGCGCTGGGGTTCGTCTTCTTCATCATCATCGCCGGCGCCTACTGGTACCTGGCGCACGATCCCGTCGGCACCACGGCACTCACCATGTCTGGCGCTCTGGCATTCCTGGTGGCCTTCTACGTGCTCTACACCTCCAAGCGCGTCTACCCGCGCCCGGAGGACCGCCTCAACGCCGAGATTGACGAGGCCGACCCCGAGTACGGATTCTTCAGCCCGCACTCCTGGTGGCCGCTTCCCACGGCGTTCTCGGCCATGGTCATTGGCGCCGGCCTGGTGTTCGCCGTGTGGCTCATCGTCCTGGGCGTCACCATGCTCATCCTGTCCCTCGTGGGCTGGCTCTTCGAGTACTACCGCGGGGCCTTCGCCCGCTAGGACGCGGTCAGGCGCCGCGTGCGCCGTCGGACGGGTCGGGACCCGACGCGCCCGACGGGATGGGCCTGCCGATACAACCGGGGACGCCGACTTACCCTTGAGCAGCCCCTTCCCGTTCCACCGGCCCCTGAGGTGATCATGCGCACGGCCCTGCGGACTGCCGCCGGCACTGGCCTGGTGTCCGCCACCACCCTCCTGCTCGCCGGCTGCACGACCCTCACGGCCTCAGCCCAGCTCACCACTGTCCCCGCAGCCCCCACCAGCCGGGCGCAGGTGACGGCCCAGCCGGCCGGACCGGGCAAAGTGCGTCCGGACACCAAGGTCATCGTCACCGCCAGCAACGGTCAGCTGTCGACCGTGAGCGTCACCGGCCCCAAGGGACGGCAGCTGCGCGGCACGTTCTCCACCGACGGCTCCACCTGGACCGCCGACGACAGTGCCCTGGACTACGGCACCACCTACTCGGTGCAGGCGACGGCCGTCGATTCCCGCGGAGTGCCGGTGCAGGCGCAGGAGTCGTTCACGACCGATGAGCCCAGCGCCACCTTCTCGGCGACGGTGACCCCGGAGCAGGGCACGGTCGTGGGGGTGGGCACGCCGATCGTCGTCGCCTTCGACCACGACATCCGACCGGCGCAGCGAGCCGATGTCGAGCGCGCCCTCGTCGTGCGTACCTCGACACCCATCGTGGGGGCCTGGTCCTGGACGGGGCCGCGCGAGGTGCGTTTCCGGCCGGTGAACTACTGGCCCGGACACATGCAGGTCCAGGTGCAGACCGCCCTCACCGGAGTTGAAGGCGCTCCGGGAGTGTTCGGCGCAGGAACCGCGACGACGAGTTTTGCCACCGGACCGGCCACGGTGATCAAGGTCGATGCCCAGACGCACAAGGCGCAGGTCTGGACCGACGGGGTCAAGGTCCGCACCATTCCGGTCACCACGGGCAAGCCCGGCTTCGACACCCGGTCGGGCACGGTCATCATCACGACCAAGGAGCCCACCCGGATCATGGATGCCGCCACAGGTGGCACGGACCCCACCGATCCGGAGTACTACCGCATCGAGGTGCACTACGCGATGCGCATCACGTCGTCTGGGGAGTTCCTCCACGCAGCCCCCTGGTCGGTCTACGCACAGGGACGCGCAAACGTCAGCCATGGGTGCATCGGCATGAGCACCGACAACGCGGCGTGGCTGTTCGACCACGCCAACCTCGGCGACGTCGTGGAGATCACCGGCACGCCGGTGCCCCAGAACCTCGGCAACGGTGTGACCGTCTGGCAGAACACGTGGGACGAGTGGCTGGCCGACTCCAAGGCCGGATCCGTCGCCACCCAGCCGCTCGATCCGGACATCCCGCCGGTCGAAGAGACCTCCGCTGCACGCACGGACACCGTGCCGGCACCGTCAGCAAGCGCGTCCGCCAGTGCCTCGGCGAGCGGATCGAGCATCACGGGCTGAGGCCCGCGTCACACGGGTGAGCGGCTAGTGGCCGCCCTCCTGGTTCAGCTGATCGCGGTTGGTGGCCGGCATGCCGGGGTGGTGAAGCACGCCGCCGTGGGCCGTGAGGATCTGGTCGCTGTCCTCGTAGGCGGCCAGCGGGGCCTCCTGGTGACCAATCTCCGCCGCATGGTGCTGGCCGGCCTCGATCTCGGCCCGTGAGGGCATCGGGATGTTGGGGGAGTAGAAGAAGCTGCTCAGACGATGCTGGAGCTTCTGGATCGGGTACATCTTGTTGGCCACACCATCGGCGTCGCGTCGCTGGGGCGCGGGGAGCACCGGCACGTCGGTCTTGCCGGTGATGACGGCGAGCTCCTTAGCCGGGAGCGGCTCGTGCACCTCGATGAACTCGCCGTGGGGGAGGCGCAGGATGCGACCGGACTCGTAGCCGTGGAGCAGCTTGTCGTGGTCGCGGCGCTGCAGGCCCAGGCAGATACGTCGGGTGACCAGGAACGCGATCGGGGGCAGGATGAAGATGAGTGCCCGAAGCGTCCACGTGATCGAGTTGATGGACAAGCCGAAGGTGATGGCGATGATGTCGTTGCCGCCACCGATCCACAGCAGGCCGTAGAAGGTGATGGCCATGACGCCGAGGCCGGTGCGGGTGGGGGCATTGCGCGGGCGGTCGAGCAGGTTGTGCTCGCGCTTGTCTCCGGTGGCCCACGCCTCGATGAAGGGGTACAGGCCCAGGAGGGTGAAGATCACGCCGGGGATGATGACGGCGGGCACAAGGACGTTCCAGGAGATCGTCCACCCGAACACGTCGGTCTCGAAATTGGGCATCATGCGCAGGGCACCGTCGAGCCAGCCGATGTACCAGTCCGGCTGCGAGCCGGCGGACACCTGGTCGGGAGTGAACGGACCGAACAGCCAGATCGGGTTGATCGTCACCAGTCCACCGATGGCGGCGATGATGCCGAACACGATGAAGAAGAAGCCGCCGGCCTTGGCCATGTAGATCGGCAGGAGCGGGTAGCCCACGACATTGGTGTTGGTGCGGCCCGGGCCGGGGAACTGCGTGTGCTTCTGCGTCCAGACCATCATGAGGTGGACGGTGACCAGGGCGAGGATGAGGCCCGGGATGAGCAGGATGTGGACGGCGTACAGGCGCGAGATGAAGTCGCTGCCGGGGAACTCTCCACCGAAGAGCAGGAATGCCATGTACGTGCCGACGATCGGGATCGCCTGCATGATGCCGCGGGCGATCTGCAGGCCGGTGCCCGAGAGCAGGTCGTCGGGAAGTGAGTAACCGGAGAAGCCGGCGCCCAGGGCCAGGGTGACCAGGACGACGCCGATGACCCAGTTGAGCTCGCGGGGCTTGCGGAACGCGCCGGTGAAGAACACGCGGAACATGTGCACCGAGATGGCGCCGACGAAGATCAGCGCGGCCCAGTGGTGCATCTGGCGCAGGAGCAGGCCACCGCGAATGTCGAAGGAGATGTTGAGGGACGACGCGTACGCCTCAGACATCGTGACGCCCTTGAGGGGGACGTAGGAGCCGTCGTAGACGACCTCGATCATCGAGGGCTTGAAGAACAGGGTGAGGAAGACGCCGGTGAGCAGGACGACGATGAACGAGTACAGAGCGATCTCGCCCAGCATGAACGACCAGTGGTCGGGGAAGACCTTGCCCAGGTTGCGCGCGAGGAACTTGTTGCTCCCCAGGCGCTGGTCAAGGTAACGGGCGGTGGATCCGCCGACCTTCTCGACGGGGCTTGTCGTGCTCATCCGCGCTCCCAGAAGCTCGGTCCGATCGGTTCGGCGAAGTCCGCCAGTGACACCAGATAGCCTTCCTCATCCACGCCAATCGGCAACTGCGGCATGCGCCGGGCTGCAGGCCCGAAGACCACGTTTCCGCTGTCGGCGAGATCGAAGGTCGACTGGTGGCACGGGCACAGCAGGTGGTGCGTGCGCTGCTCGTACA
>CAYFLO010000159.1:0-4692 GCA_964343995.1 uncultured Bifidobacteriaceae bacterium | reverse complement strand
ACTTCTCCAAGAGCGCCCGCGTCGTCGGCGACGTCATGGGCAACTACCACCCGCATGGCGACGGTGCGATCTACGACGCCCTCGTGCGCCTCGCTCAGCCGTGGTCGCTGCGCTACCCGCTCGTGCAGGGCCAGGGCAACTTTGGCTCGCCCGGCAACGATCCGCCGGCGGCCCAGCGCTACACCGAGTGCCGCATGGCCCCGCTGGCCATGGAGATGGTGCGCGACATCGACGAGGAGACCGTCGACTTCGGACCCAACTACGACGGTCGCACCCAGGAGCCGCTGGTCCTGCCCAGCCGCTTCCCCAACCTGCTGGTCAATGGCAGCTCCGGTATCGCCGTGGGCATGGCCACCAACATCCCGCCGCACAACCTGCGTGAAGTGGCCGCGGCCGCCCAGTGGGTGCTTGCACACCCCGACGCCGAACGCGAGGAGCGCCAGGCCGCGCTCATGGAGATCGTCAAGGGACCTGACTTCCCTACCGGCGCGATCATCGTCGGGCGCAAGGGAATCGACGACGCGTACCGCACCGGCCGCGGCTCCATCACCATGCGCGCGGTTGTGACGGTCGATGAGGACGCGCGTGGTCGACAGCAGCTCATCGTCACGCAACTGCCCTATCAGGTGAACCCCGACAACCTGCTGCTGCGCATCGCCGAGCTCGTGGGCGACGGAAAGATCACCGGAATCTCCGATGTGCGCGACGACTCGTCGTCCCGCACCGGCATGCGCCTGGTCATCGAACTCAAGCGCGATGCGGTGGCGCAGGTCGTGCTCAACCAGCTCTACAAGCACACCCAGCTGCAAGACAACTTCGGCGCCAACATGCTCGCCCTGGTCGACGGGGTCCCGCGCACGCTCACGCTGGAGCAGTTCGTTCGGCACTGGGTCACCCATCAGATCGAGGTGATCCAGCGACGCACGCGGTTCCGGCTGCGCAAGGCCGAGGAGCATGCGCATATTCTGCGTGGGTACCTCAAGGCCCTCGACATGCTCGACGAGGTCATCGCCCTCATCCGCGGATCGGCCACCGTCGACGACGCCCGCACCGGCCTGATGAGCCTGCTCGACATCGACGAGCTCCAGGCCACCGCGATTCTGGACATGCAGTTGCGGCGCCTGGCGGCACTGGAGCGGCAGAAGATCATCGACGAGTTCGACGAGCTCACCGCCCGCATCGCCGACTACAACGACATCCTGTCCAGCGAGGCTCGTCAGCGCACGATCGTCTCTGAGGAGCTCACTGAGATCTCCGACCGCTTCGGCGACGACCGGCGCACCGACTTCGCTCCGTGGGACGGCGAGGTCACCGATGAGGACCTCATCGCCGAGGAGGACGTGGTCGTCACGATCACGGCCGGGGGCTACGCCAAGCGCACCCGCACCGACCTGTACCGCGAGCAGAAGCGCGGCGGCAAGGGCGTCAAGGGTGCGGCGCTGCGCCAGGACGACGTCATCGAGCATCTGTTCGTCACGAACACACACTCCTGGATCGCGTTCTTCACCAACAAGGGCCGCGTCTATCGGGCCAAGGCGTACCAGTTGCCGGAGGCCGCGCGCGATGCCCGCGGTCAGCACGTGGCCAACATGCTCGCCTTCCAGCCCGACGAGACCATCGCTCAGGTGCTAGCGATCCCGGACTACACCGACGGCAACCTCGTGCTGGCCACGCGCCGCGGCATGGTCAAGAAGACCAAACTGGAGGAGTACGACACCAACCGGTCCGGCGGCATCATCGCCATCAACCTGGTCGACGACGACGAGCTCATCTCCGCGCGGCTCGTGGCCGAGACCGACGACCTGCTCCTGGTCTCCCGCAAGGGCCTGTCCGTGAGGTTCACCGCCGACGAGTCGTCGCTGCGGCCCATGGGCCGGGCCACGGCGGGCGTACGCGGCATGAAGTTCCGTGCCGACGACGCCCTGCTGGCCATGGACGTCGTACGTCCGGGCTCCACCGTGGTAACGATCACCGACGGTGGTTTCGCCAAGCGCACCGATGAGTCCGAGTGGGTGAGCAAGAACCGCGGCATCCAGGGTGTGCGGGCGATGAAGCTGGTCGAGGAGCGCGGCTCCCTGGTCGGTGCACTCGTATGCGACGCTGGCGACCGGATCTTCGCGGTGGCGTCCAACGGCGTGGTCATCCGCACGCGTGTCGACGAGATCCGACCGTCCGGTCGCGACACCATGGGCGTCAAGCTCATGAACCTCGCCGAGGGAGATGCCGTGGTCACCGTGGCACGCGCGGCCGAGTCCGATGAGGACGATGCCGACGCACCCGATGCTGGCGCGAGCGACGCAGGTGCCACCGACGCCGGCGCCACCCAGGAGTGAGCACCCGACGATGAGTGACACCGCGCGGGCACCACGGCGGGCCCGGCTCTACGTGAGCCGGGTCGATCCCTGGTCGGTGACCAAGGCAGCGTTCCTGCTGTCGCTGACCTTGGGAATCGTCCTTGTCGTGGCCGTGGTCGCGCTGTGGCTCGTGCTCAATGTCACCGGGGTCTTCACATCGGTCTCACGCACGATCGACGAGGTTGTCGGCACCGGATCCACACCGTTCTCGCTGCTGGACTACATCGGTCTGACCAAGGTGCTGGGCGTCACGCTGGTCATCGCATCGGTCGAGATCGTGCTCATGACCCTCCTGGCCACCTTGCTGGCGGTCATGTACAACGTCTCCACCGGCGTCACCGGGGGCGTCGAGGTCGTGCTCTCCGACGACGTCTGACCGGGTTCGACCCACCCCCCGGGGTCGGGTAGCCTAGGCGGGCTTTCGGGCCTATAGCTCAGCTTGGTTAGAGCGCTTCCCTGATAAGGAAGAGGTCGGTGGTTCAAGTCCACCTAGGCCCACGTGAAGAAGCTCCTGCTCATCGTGCTGCTCGCCGGCGTCGGCTACGTCATCTACCGCCAGGTCATGGCCAACCGCGCCGAGCAGGACCTGTGGTCCGAGGCCGCCGACGAGCCCGACCTGCGCTAGCCGCAAGCGTCGAATCCACTTCTGACAGGATGGCGGTGTGGTCGCCCTCCGCACCATCGTCGACCCGCTCCCCGCGCGTGATGGGTCACCGGCGTTCAGCCCGCAGATCTGGATGTCACTCGTGGGATCCATCGGCTTCGGCATGGCCAGCGCCGCTCTCGGATACCTGTCGTATGCGCTCAGTCACTCCCTGATCGTCGTCCTCATCGTCAGCAGCGTCCGGGTGCTGCCGTCGGCCGTGCTCATCCGCCCTGTCGGCCAACTACTGAGCCGGTACGACATTCGCATCGTGATGGTCTGCGCACGTTCGGGATTCGCCCTCGTGTTCATCGCGGCGGCATTCATCACCTACCAGGGCACGTCCGGTGTGATCGCCCTCATCGTCGTGGCGCTGCTGTGGGGACTGCTGTCCGCCGTCTCCCAACCAGGCAACGGGCGACTCATCGGCCTGTACGTGCCGAAGTCGGAATACGACGTGGCGACTGGCGCCTTCGCCTCCGCGAACGGCCTGGGCAACGTGGTGGGCGCCGCCCTGGGCGGTGTCCTACTCATGCATACGAGCACGTTCGTGACGTTCCTGGTCATGGGGTTGCTCTACGTTCCGGCCGCCCTGATTCCGCTCGTCCTCCCGCGCCGGAAGGCCGGCCCCATCACCGACCACGGTATGGGCCAGTCGGTGCGCGCCTCGATGTCGCTCGTGCGGGTCACCCCGGTGCTCCTGGCCGCAGTCGTCTGCACCATCGTGCTGGAGTTGTTCGCGTGGCCGATCCTGGCGCTGCTGCCGCGGATGGCCGCCGTCGTGACCCCCAATGCCGCCGTGTTCTCCGCCGTGCTCTCGGGCTACTTCCTGGGCAGCGCCCTGGTGCACCCGGTGGTGCGGTCGGTGCGTCGGCGCAAGGGATACGGACCGCTGCTGCACGCCACTTTGGTCGTGCTCGCGATCGTGGTCATCGTGTCGGCACTCGCCGGCATCATCCCCGGCATCGGGATCCAGGTGGCCCTGCTCACCGTCGCCATGGTGTTCTTCGGACTGCTCATCGGACTGGCCACGTCGATCAGCATGGCCGCGGTGATCTTCGGTGCACCGAGCCATTCAGCCCCGTCGGTTGCGGCGCTCTACTGGGCTGTCATCGGCGGCTTGGGTCCGGTGGGGGCGCTGGCGTTCATCCTGCTCGCCCAGGTCGTGGTGGTGTGGTGGAGCGTGGCTGTGTGCGCGGTGCTGCTCCTGGTGGTGTCGGTGGTGCTGTGGGCACGCGGCAGCTTCCGCGAGGTGAGCGCCATCAATCGGGATGCCCTGTGCCCGTTGTGCGCGGAGTCCATCCACCTGCGCATCCCGCACGTTCGCCTGTGGTCTGACAGCAGTCTGCTCGCCGACGGACCTAACCTCATGGCCCGGGAGATCGCCGGCACCGCGCCCCGGCAATAATGGTGACCCCATCGGGGGCTTAGCTCAGTTGGTAGAGCGCTGCCTTTGCAAGGCAGAAGTCAGGGGTTCGAGTCCCCTAGCCTCCACTCCGCCGGTCCTTCGGCCGCATGGCAGGATCATTCCTATGACGACGACTGCGACCATCCACACGTCCAAGGGCGATATCCGGGTCAACCTGTTCCCCGATCAGGCCCCCAAGACCGTCCGCACCATCACCGGCCTGGCCGAGGGAACGATGGAGTGGACCGACCCCAAGGTGCGCGCGAAGTCGACGGCTCCGCTCTACG
>CAYFLO010000158.1:0-4700 GCA_964343995.1 uncultured Bifidobacteriaceae bacterium | reverse complement strand
GTCCGGGCCTGGATCGATGATGACGGCGTGGCCGCCCTCGCGGATCACCCACGTGTTCGTGCCGTCGAGGGTCCACGCCGAAGGGTTCGGCGCGAGCACGCAGGTCGCGATCGACGTGACGGCGCCACCGGTCCAGGGACCGTCGTCCCCGATCGGCAGCACCCGTCCGCTCACGGCAGTTCCACCACCAGCGGCTGCCCGTCGGACTCGGTGGCACCGGGACCGACCGCCTCCTGATCGAGCACCTCACCGGTGGCCGCGTCGAGGACGAGCCAGGTGACGGCACCGTCGTCGGCCACAACCGGACGTGGCATGAGCGGGCGCACCTCGAACGTCCGCGCAGCGTCGAGGTAGTCCGCACTGGAGGTATGCAGCGCCATCTCGCGCAGGCGCAGCACCGTGGGCGTGAGCATCGCCAGCTCACCGGCGTCGTGGCGGCGCAGCGCCTCCGCCGGGCTGATCCAGAAGCCGTCGACGGCCTCGGTTGTCGACAGCTGCACCTGCTCGGCATCGTCGACCGCATGGGCGAAGAAGCGCACCGAGTAGCGGCGCTCCTCGATCTCCGGGGTGATCATGTGCGCGATGAGCGGCAGGCGCTGCGGGTCGATGCGCACGGTGCCGTCAGACGCCGTAGGCGCCATCGCCAGCCCGACCTCCTCGCTCACCTCGCGCACGGCGCAGGCCCACAGTTCGTCGAGGCGCTCCACCGGCCAGGTGGCACGTGCGGCCTGGCGCGCACGCTCGGCGTCGTCCCACCCCAGGTCGACCACCGTCTGCGCATCGATCGGGTCAACGCGGCCGCCGGGGAACACGTGCATGCGCGCGGCGAACGCCATCGTCTCGGCGCGCCGCAGCAGGAAGGTCTCGACCTGCGGGGTGCCGTCAGGGGCGCGTCCGTCGCGCACGAGCAGAACCGTGCAGGCGGCGCGAGGCTCCGGTGGAGTCCACGTGCCGGCCTGGAAGGCGAGCGTGCGCTCCAGGGCGCGAGGCGGCAGCGAGGAGCGTCGCGTCACGGGCGCAGCTCGACGATGAGCTCGACCTCCACCGGTGCGTCGAACGGGAGCACGGCCATGCCCACGGCGGAGCGCGCGTGTGCGCCCGCGTCACCGAATGCCGACTGCAGCAGGAGGCTGGCGCCATTGACGACCGCCGGCTGCTGGGTGAAGTCCGGTGCACTGGCGACGAAACCCACGACCTTGACGATGCGGGCGATCGACTCCACATCGGCGACGGTCGACACCGCCGCCAGCGCATTGAGTGCGCACTGCTGGGCGAGGGCCGCGGCCTCCTCGATCGTGACATCGGCGCCCACCTTGCCGGTCATCGGCAGTGCGCCGTCGACGAACGGAAGTTGGCCGGCGGTGAAGACCAGGTTTCCGGTGCGGACGGCCGGCACGTAGGCGGCGGCGGGCACGACGGGCGTGGGGATGGCCAGCCCGAGAGCGGCCAGGCGATCGGCGACGGCACCCATGTCAGGCCCCCGTGGGTCGCTTGAGGTACGCGACCATGTTCTCGGAGTTGGGCCCGGGCACGACCTGGACGAGCTCCCACCCGTCCTGGCCCCAGGTGTCAAGGATCTGCTTGGTCGCGTGCACGAGCAGCGGCACGGTCGCGTATTCCCACCTCGTCATGCGCCGACCCTAGCCCGTGGGGCGACGGCCCGCGCTGCCGTGTGCGAGCCCGGCGCATACCCTTGCGCAGTGAGCGCGACGGGACACGATGAGTCGCGCGCGCACTTCCCCGATGTCACCTTGCACGTGGTCTCCGGCAAGGGTGGCACCGGCAAGACCACCGTGGCCGCCGCCCTGGCGATCGCCCTGGCCCGTGGCGGCCGGCGCACGCTGCTCATGGAGGTGGAGGGTCGGCAGGGGATCGCCCAGGTCTTCGACTCTCCCCCGCTTCCCTACCAGGAGCGCAAGGTGTGCGTCGCGCCCGGCGGCGGGGAGGTCTGGGCGCTGGCGGTCGATGCCCAGGAGGCACTCCTGGACTACCTGGAGACGTTCTACTCGATGCGCGGCGCCGGCGCGGCGCTGCGTCGTCTGGGCGCCGTCGACTTCGCCACCACGATCGCCCCGGGCCTGCGCGACGTGCTCCTCACCGGCAAGGCGATGGAGGTCGTGCGTCGCAAGCAGAAGAAGGCTGCCAACGCGTACGACGCCGTGGTGATGGACGCCCCACCCACCGGGCGCATCGCCAAGTTCCTGTCGGTCACCTCCGAGGTCTCCGGCCTTGCCCGCGTCGGCCCGATCCACAACCACGCCGAGATGGTCATGTCGGTCATGACGGCACCGAGCACCGCCGTGCACCTGGTGACGCTGCTGGAGGAGATGCCCGTGCAGGAGACGCTCGACGGCGTCGACGACCTGCGCGCGCATCACCTGCCCGTCGGCGGCATCGTCGTCAACATGACCCGCCCCGACCTCATGTCGCGCGAGCAGGAGGACCAGGCACTCACCGGCACGCTGCCCGCCGCAGACGTGCGGGCGGCACTTGTGCGCGCAGGCCTGGGAGCCTCCGCCGACTCCATCAGCACCGCGCTCCTCGCCGAGGCCGTCGACCACGCCGAGCGCGCGGCCCTGGAGCGACGCGAGCGCGTTCGCCTCGATGCCGCCGGCGTGCCCGTGGTGGCCCTGCCGATGCTGTCCGACGGCGTCGACCTCGGCGGGCTCTACACGCTCGCCCACGATCTGGCGGCCGGAGGCTTCGCATGACCGCCTTCGAGCGCGCGCCCGTCCTGCGCATCGACGACATCATCGGTGACCCCCGCACCCGCGTGGTGGTGTGCACCGGCTCCGGCGGCGTGGGCAAGACGACGGTGTCTGCAGCCCTGGCCCTGCGCGCGGCGGAGATGGGACGCCACGTGTGCGTCCTCACGATCGATCCTGCCCGACGCCTCGCGCAGTCCCTCGGCCTCACCCAGCTCGACAACACTCCACGCAAGGTGGAGGGCGTCACGAGCGAGAACGGCCGCGGCGAGCTCTTCGCGATGATGCTCGATATGAAGCGCACGTTCGACGAGGTCGTCGAGAGTCAGGCCGACCCGGCGCGCGCGCAGCAGATCCTGGCCAACCCGTTCTACCAGGCGCTGTCGTCGTCGTTCTCCGGTACGCAGGAGTACATGGCGATGGAGAAGCTCGGTCAGCTGCGCAAGGACCCGCAGGCGCCGTGGGACCTCATCGTCGTCGACACTCCGCCGTCACGAAGCGCGCTGGACTTCCTTGACGCACCCGCACGCCTGGGGTCGTTCCTCGACGGCCGCCTCATTCGCGTGCTCACCGCACCCGCCCGCGGCGCGGGCCGTGGGCTCGGGCGCCTGGCGGCCGCGGGGCTGGGGTTCTTCTCCTCCACACTCGACCGCATCCTGGGTGCCCAGGTGCTCGCTGATCTCGGTCGATTCATCGCCGCCATCGACACCACCTTCGGCGGCTTCCGGGAGCGCGCCGACGCCACCTACGCCCTGCTCAAGGCCCGCGACACCTCGTTCGTCGTCGTCGCTGCACCCGAGCGGGATGCGCTGCGCGAGGCGGCCTATTTCGTCGAGCGGCTGCGGCGCGACGATATGCCGCTGGCCGGACTCGTGCTCAACCGGCTGCAGGACGACGCCGGGGCCGACCTCACCGCCGCCCAGGCACGAGCGGCCGCACAGACACTGCGCGACTCACACCCGCCGCAGGCCGGCGATGCCTTCACGATCGCGCTGCTGGAACTGCACGCTCAGCGCGCCGAGCAGGCATCACGACAGCGGCATCTGGCCGAGCGATTCACGGTGGCGCACCCGGGGGTGGCGGTCAGTGCGGTGCCGGCGATGGCACAGGACGTGCATGACCTCGACGGACTGCGCGAGGTCGGGGAGCGGCTGGCCTCGGCCTAGCCGACCTTGTCGGTCGTGGTGAGCAGGCGCTGACGCTCGTACTCGGTCTGGGCGGTCTCGAGCAGGTGCCGCCACGACGTGACGTTGGGACGACGACGCAGCAGGGCCCGGCGCTCGCGCTCGGTGAGGCCACCCCAGACGCCGAACTCCACCCGGTTGTCGAGGGCATCGGCGAGGCACTCGGTGCGCACGATGCAGCCCACGCAGATGGCCTTGGCCCGGTTCTGGGCGGCGCCCTGGACGAACAGCGTGTCCGGATCAGCGGTACGGCAGGCGGCTCGGACGGCCCAGTCGTTGTCGAACGTCATGTCGCGCCTTCCCCTTTAGGTGACGCCGGACGCTAGTCGCCTCATCCGTCCCTTAACAGGCTAGAAATGACTAGTTGCTTGTGCCCACGATCACGAGGGCACCGACCCGCCACGGCCGTGGGTCGGCGGGACGCAACCGGGCAGCGTCCACGAGGCGACGTACCCTGAGGAGGCCATGGCCTCCTTCCCCCCGCCGGGGCATCTCCCGCGCTCGCGACTGCGCAGCCTGCTGCTGCTCGTCACCGTCGCTGCGCTCACCGGCCTGGTCGTCGCCGCGATGGCCCTGCCCTTCATCGGCGGAGCCGGGGTGCTCACCCGCAACACCATCCGCGGCTTCGAGTCGCTTCCGGACTCCCTCAGCACACCGCCGCTCCCGCAGCGCACCCAGATCCTCGCTGCTGATGGCTCGCTCCTGGCCTCGCTGTACTACCAGAACCGCGACGAGGTTCCGCTCCTGGCGATCGCCCCGGTCATGCGCCAGGCGATCGTCTCGGTGGAGGACGCACGCTTCCTTGATCACG
>CAYFLO010000157.1:0-4735 GCA_964343995.1 uncultured Bifidobacteriaceae bacterium | reverse complement strand
ACGTTGCGGCTCTTCACCAGCCCCTGCAGGCCCTTGTAGAGCCGGCCGACGACACCGTCGCGGTACTCGTTGACCTTGGCCATGTCGATGCCCTCGAACGTGGTGCGCACGCCGAACGCGTGGCCCTCGCGGGAACTGTCAGCGACCTCGGCAGCATGCAGGAGCGCCTTGGTGGGGATGCATCCGCGATGCAGGCAGGTGCCCCCGAGCTTGTCCTTGTCGATGAGGACGACCGAGAGTCCGAGCTCCGCGGCCCGCAGGGCACAGGCGTAGCCGCCACTGCCGCCGCCGAGGATGACCAGGTCCGCCTGCTGCACGTTCGCTCCCGTCGTCGTCGCTGCGCGCCCATCCTTCCACCGCGCGAGGAGTGCTCCGGCCCCGGGTGCCGGGGGGGCGGGACGGTCGAGCAGAGGACGGGCAGGCCCCCTAGGAACCGGGGGCGCGGCGGGCCCGAGGAGTGCGGGCCGGGGCCTTCTTGGCGGGAGCCTTCGTGGCGGGAGCCTTCTTGACCGGGGCCTTCTTGGCGGGGGTCTTCTTCGCCGTGGCCTTGGTCACACGTGCGGCCGGGCGGGACGCCACGCCACTTGCCAGATCAGCGGCCACCTGGACGAAGGTGCGCACGATCGCTCCGGTGCCGCCCTTGGGGGTGTAGCCGAAGGCACCCTTCTCGTTGAACGCCGGGCCGGCGATGTCGACGTGGACCCAGGGCTGCTCGGCGGGCACGAACTCCGACAGGAAGACGCCGGCCGACAGCATCCCGCCGAAGCGGTCGCCGATGTTGGCGATGTCGGCGGTGGCGGAATCCAGGGATGGGCGCAGGTCGGCCGGCAGCGGCATCGGCCAGGCCTCCTCGCCGGCGCGCCCGGCAGCGTCGACCACGCGCGTGCGCGCGTCGTCGTCGTTGCCCATCACGCCGGCGATGCGCGAGCCCAGTGCCACCCGGGCCGCGCCCGTGAGCGTGGCCGCGTCGACGATGAGGTCGGGCTTGGCCTTCGCGGCCAGTCCCAGGGCGTCGGCGAGGATGAGTCGGCCCTCGGCGTCGGTGTTGAGCACCTCGACCGTCGTGCCGCCGTACATGGTGATGACGTCGCCGGGCCGCTGGGCGTTGCCGCCGGGCATGTTCTCGGCCGTGGGCACCCAGCCGGTGACGCGCACTGGCAGGCGCAGTTCGGCGATGGCCTTGACGGCGCCGATGACGGCGGCGGCACCGGCCATGTCGGACTTCATCTCGTCCATCGCGGCCGCGGGCTTGATCGAGATGCCACCGGTGTCGAAGGTGATGCCCTTGCCCACAAGGGCCAGATGCGCGACCGCGCGAGCGGGGGAGTAGTCCAGGCGCACCAGGCGTGGCGGATTGGCCGAGCCCTGACCCACGGCCAGGATCCCGCCGCAGCCGTCGGCCTTGAGGTCCTTCTCGTTCCAGATCTTCACCTTGACCGGGAGTCCCTTGACCGCCTTGCGCGCGGCGTCGGCCAGGGCGGCCGGCGGAAGGGCATTGGGCGGAGTGTTGACGAGGTCGCGCACGAGCGCGACGGCGTCGGCGATGACGTCGACCTCGGCGAGTGCCGCCTTGTCCGCGTCGTTCACCGGACCGCCGGTGATGACGATGCGCGAGGGCAGGTCGCTGCCGGCCTCGGCCTTGCGGCCCTTGAAGGACGTGAAGGAGTACGAGGCCAGGCGTGCGGCCATGGCGACCTCGCGCACGTGACCGGCAGGGGCGGCGATCGCGACGCGTGCCTTGCCGGCGCAGGCACGGATGGCATTGCCGACGGCGCGGCGGATCGCTTCGGCGTCGTCGGTGGCCTTGCCCACCCCGGTGCACACGACGGCCGGCGCGGCGATGCCGTCGACGCCGGGCAGGCGCGTGACCTCGCTGGCGCCGCCCTTGGCGCCGACGGTGGTGAGCGCGTCGGTGATGCGCGCGGCGACCGCGGGCAGCAGCCCGGCCGACAGCACGGTGGGTCCGTTGCCCACGACGACGATGAGCGCGTCGCAGGCGGTCGAGGCGGGTGAGGTCGTGGCAAGGCGCAGGCTCATGGACGGCACCCTACGCAAAGTCGGCCCACCCAGTACGGTCCGACCGTGACCGACCTGCGCCGCACTCCGCTCCATGACCGGCACGTGGCCCTGGGGGCCAAGATGGCCGACTTCGGTGGCTGGGACATGCCGATCGAGTACGCCGGCGTGGTGGCCGAGCACACCGCCGTGCGCGAATCCGTCGGCGTCTTCGACGTCTCGCACATGGGAAAGGTGTCGGTGCGCGGACCGGGGGCGTCGGCCTTCGTCAACGCGGTGCTGGCCAACGACCTCGACCGCATCGCAGCCGGCCAGGCGCAGTACTCGATGCTGCTCAATGACGCCGGTGGAGTCATCGACGACCTCATCGTCTACCGCTGGGCCGACGACGACATCTTCATCATCCCCAACGCGTCGAATGCCGCCACGGTGGTGGCGGCCCTGCGCGCGGCGGCGCCGGCCGGCATCACGATCGACGATCGGCACCTCACCCACGGGATCATCGCCGTGCAGGGGCCGCGCAGCGCAGCGGTGCTCGCGTCACTGGGCCTGCCCACCGAGCTGCCCTACATGTCGATGGCCGCGGCGACGTGGCCGGATGCCGACATCGTCGTGTGCCGCACCGGCTACACCGGCGAGCATGGCTACGAGATCGTCGCGCCCGCCCACGTGCTGCCGCATCTGTGGGACGCCGTGGTCGAGGCCGCCCGCGAGCACGGCGGGCTGCCGGCGGGCCTGGGCGCGCGCGACACCCTGCGCACGGAGATGGGCTACCCGCTGCACGGCCAGGACATCAGTCCGACGATCTCACCGGTGCAGGCGCGCCTGGGCTGGGCGATCGGCTGGGACAAGCCTGCGTTCGCCGGACGTGACGCGGTGGTGGCGCAGCGGGGTGGCACCGGTGCTCGCCTGCGCGGTCTGCGGGCGCTGGAGCGAGCCATTCCGCGCGCGCACATGACGGTGCTGTCGGTCGACGGTGCCGTCATCGGCGAGGTCACCAGTGGCACGTTCTCCCCGACCCTGAAGGAGGGGATCGCGCTGGCGCTCGTTGACGCGGCCGAGGGTGATGAGGTGCTCGTCGACGTGCGCGGGCGTCAGGCACGTTTCGCGGTCGTGCCCACGCCGTTCGTGCCGTCGTCGGTGAAGTAGCGCCACACACCTGTCGACGTCGACCATCAATCGACGTCGGGTGCGGACTCCAGGTCGAGCAGGACCAGCGTGGCGCGGGCCGCGGAGCCGTCGTCGGCGCTGATCGATAGCGGAAGCCCGGGGTCGAGCTCGATGCGATCGACCGCCGCGAGCCAGGCGGGATCCGCCGATGTCGATGCGGCCCGCCACCAGCCGCAGGCGGCCGGCGAGAGACGATCCGCGACGACAGCCGCGGCCATGACCCGCAGGCCGTCGACCAGGCACGGGGTCCGGCGTGATGCTGCACCGATGAGCACGCCGACCAGGTCGGCGATCGCCGGGTCCTGGCAGGCGTGGACCAGATCCCTGGGCTCCCCGCGCAGGGGGATGAGTGCCGCGATGCGATCGCGCACCACCGTGGCGTCGCGCATCCACTCCGCATCGGTCATGCCCGGGACCTGATCGACCACGGCCGCGGCATCGCGGTGCGTGAGGACGGCGATCACGGCACGTGCCTCGAGATCGGATGTCGCACGGTCGGGCCGGGGGATGAGGAGGTTTGCGCCCGCGTCGACAGCGCGCTCCGCCGCGGCCACGCCCGCCACAGCGCCGTCGCCGGACACCTGGATCCACGCCGGTATGCGACGAGGTCCGGAGCCCACCCGCTGCCACCAGCGCGCAAGGGCCTGCACGCTGTCTGAGCCCGGTGCGCCATCGTCGGCGATGCCACCGGGGCAGGGCTCGATGCGTTCGACAGCATCGGCGAATGCCGGGGCGTGATCGGTCACGTGCCCATCCTTCACCGTCGGGGATATCGGGGTCAGGGCACAGGCGTGAACTGCACGGGCGCGGCGAACGCTGCGCGCCGGGCCATGCGGCGCAGGACGGCCAGCACCGGTCGGCCCGCAATGAGGATGACGATGGCAGCCAGGGCCGCGCGCGGCAGGTCGTAGCCCAGAGACGTGACCAGGCAGAACCGCAGCCAGGCGACGAGGTGCTCGGCGAGCGACGCCCCTGGCACGTAGGCGATTGCCTCGGGCAGCCCGGACGCGAACGGCCAGAACCACAGGTTCAGCAGGAAGCCGTAGACGAGGCAGGCACCGGCGGCGTAGCCGGCGAGCATGAGCACCTCGCGGCGTCCGCCCAGGCGCGGCAGCAGCCCGGCACCCAGGCCGACCCACGCGGCGCCCAGCATCTGAAACGGCAGCCACGGGCCGACGCCGCCGGTCGCCACGGCGGACGTGAACATCGAGATCGCGCCCAGGCTGAAGCCGAATCCGGGACCGAGGGCGCGCGCGCCGAGGATGAGGATGGCCCAGATGGGCTCCAGCCCGGCGACGCCGGCACCCAGCGGTCGCAGTGCGGTGATGACCGCTGTCATCACCCCCAGCATCGCCACCGCCTTGGCATCCATGTCGCCGTCGGAGACCTGGGCGAGGACGACCAGCAGGAGCAGCGGGATCACGATGGCGAACACCAGGGGCGCGTCACCGGAGTGCGCGACCGCAGCCGAGTGGGGTGAGGCGAGCAGAGGCCAGGTGAACGCGGCGATGCCCACGAGCGTGGTGAGCAGGATCGCTGCGACGCTGGC
>CAYFLO010000156.1:0-4736 GCA_964343995.1 uncultured Bifidobacteriaceae bacterium | reverse complement strand
GCTGAGGCGGACGCGGCGGGCACCTCGGGGGCGGGCAGGTAGGCGGCCAGGTCGGCGGGGCGCAGGCCGTCCGCCTGCATCTGGGCCACCGCTTGGGCCAGATCGGCTGCCAGGGTCGGGGTGAAGTGCAGGAGCACGATGTCGCCACGACGCAGGTGCCCGGTCGGAGCCTTGAACACTCCGTCGCGCAGCGTGGCATCCCACATGACGATGGCGTCCATGCCGCACTGGGCCACTGCGGCATGCACGTCGGCGCGGTCGTATCCGGCGCCGTAGGGAGGTCGGTACATCCACGGCCGCGCACCGGTGTCGCGCGCGATCTCTCGACTGGCGTAGCAGGTCTCGTGATCAAGATCCGTCGCCGGATCGGTGAGGCTTGCGTGCGTGGCACTGTGGTTCTGAATGCTTCCCCACTGCGTGATCGATCGGAAGTAGTCGCCCTGGTCCTTGATCGTCCATGCGGTGACGAATGCCGTGACCGGCAGGTGCTGACTGCGCACAAAGGCAAGAGCGTCGGGATCCTTGACGATGCCGTCATCGATGGTGATGAACGCGACCGGATCACTGGTGCTGATACGGAACGTCACCTGCGCCGACGCCACCGCCGGACGCAGTCCCGCACCGGAGCGTCCTGCCGAGTTCGGGGCCATCGACGGCGCGGTCGAGCGGGGATTCGACGCCGAGGTCGTTGCTCCCGAGGCCGTCACGGTCGAGGCCAGGCCCAGGGCGACGGCGGTGGCGACGAAGGCCGCGGGCACGCCGAGGGCGACGACGACGCCGGACGTGCGCATGCCACCTGCCTCAGGGGAAGCCGACCGTGGGGTCGGTGAGACGAATGTTGCTGGAGGCAAGAGTAGTGGTCCCTGAGGGTCACGGGACAGGGTCGCTCAGACCAGGACGGAGCCCACCGGCAGGCTGGAGGTGGTGGCGAAGTCCGGGCCGCTCACCGGTCGTCCGGCCGCCAGCAGGCGGGCTCCCAGGGCGGCCACCATGGCGCCGTTGTCGGTGCATAGCCCCGGACGTGGCACACGCAGGCGCACGCCGGCCGCGGCGCACCGCTCCTGGGCCAGCGCTCGCAGCCGTGAGTTGGCGGCCACGCCGCCACCGATGACCAGGGTGTCGATCCCGGTGTCGCGGCAGGCCGCGACCGCCCGCTCGGTCAGCACGTCGACGATCGCCTCCTGCACCGACGCCGCCACGTCGGCCACCGGCACCGGCTCGCCGCTGGCCTCCCGCTGCGCGACCCACCGCGCGACGGCCGTCTTCAGGCCGCTGAAGCTGAAGGAGTACGGGTACCGGTCCGGCTCACCGGCCAGACCGCGCGGAAACGCGATGGCGGCGCGATCGCCGGCCACTGCTGCGGCGTCGATCGACGGTCCGCCGGGGAACGGCAGCCCGAGCAGGCGGGCCACCTTGTCGAACGCCTCACCGGCGGCATCGTCGAGGGTCTGGCCCAGAAGCGTGATCTCCAGTCCGTCGTCGACCTGCAGCAGCGAGCTGTGGCCGCCGGACACCAGCAGCCCGATCGCGGCCTCCGGCAGCGGACCGTCCTGAAGTTCGTCGACCACTACGTGCGCGGCCAAGTGATTGACGCCCAGCAGCGGGATGCCCAGCGCTGCCGCGAGGCCTTTCGCGGTGGCGGTGCCCACGATGAGTGCACCCACCAGGCCCGGTCCCGCGGTGACCGCGATGGCATCCAGGTCGGCGAAGCCCAGGCCCGCCTGCGCCAGTGCCCGCTCGATGGTCGCCGGCATCGCCTCCAGGTGCGCACGGCTGGCCACTTCCGGCACGACGCCGCCGAAGCGTGCATGCTCGTCGACACTCGTCGCCAGTTCATGCGCGAGCAACGTGCGTCCGCGCACGATGCCCACGCCGGTCTCGTCGCATGACGTCTCGAGGCCCAGCACCACGGGGTCGCTCACGGCGCGCTCCCCTCGGCCGTCGACTCCCAGCGCAGGATGTCGGCGTCGCCACCATCGGGGTAGTACCCGCGTCGCTGGGAGATGCGAGTGAACCCGGCGCGCGCATAGAGGTCCAGCGCCCGGGCGTTGTCCGCGCGTACCTCCAGGAGCACCTGGGTGGCACCCTCGATCGTCGCCATGCGCAGCAGCTCCGCGAGCAGCCGTCGACCCACGCCAGAGCCCTGCTGGTCAGCTCGCACGGCGATCGTCTGCACATCGGCGTCGGGAGCCAGGACGAACAGGCCTGCGTACCCCACCACCTGGCCGTCGCTCAGGGCGACGACGTAGCGGCGCGTGGGCTGCGCGAGTTCACCCCAGAACTGCTCGGCGCTCCACCGATCGTGCGGGAAGAGGTCGGCCTCCAGTGCGGCGACCTGCGCCACGTGCCACCAGCGCATCGGCTCGACGGTGACCGTCGCTGCGCCGGTCTGCCGGGCCGTCATCGCGCACCGCCCGTTGCGAGCCCGCGCGGCACCGCGGCATCCGGACGTCGCAGGTACAGCGGCAGCGCCGGCAGCAGGGTGCGTCCGCGCAGGGCCTGCTCGGTCGAGGCACCGTCGCCGCCGTGCACCGACAGGTCGGCGTCGACCAGGGTCACGTGCGCGGTGTCCGCGGCACCGAGCTGCTCGCCCGCCGCGAGCGCGGTGAGCACCACGCGGGCGACCCATTCCGCAGTGGGTCGGGAGACCTCAGCGGCGATGGCGGAGGCGTCACTCACCCGCGGCCCGGCGATGCGCTGGCCGGCCGCGTCGTAGCGAGCCCAGTACACCTCGGAGCGGCGCGCATCGGAGGCGACGACGAGGTCACCGATGTCGGGCCGCTGCGCACGTGCGGCTGCCGCGATCGCGTCGAGCGAGCACACGCCCACCACCGGTACCGCCCATGCCAGGGCCAGCGCACGCGCGGCTGCAACCCCGACTCGAAGGCCCGTGTACGGACCCGGCCCGACCCCGACGACCACGGCGGTGCAGCCGCCAGCTGCCCGCACGACCTCGCCGGCCTCGACGAGCATGGGACCGATGACCTCGGCGTGCTGGCGCGGATCGTCGTGCTGCCACTGCCGCACGAGCCGATCACCATCCAGGCACGCCACCGACGTCAGCGAGGTGGAGGTGTCCAGGGCGACGATCACGACGGATCTCCGTGCAGCCCGAGCGGTGCCAGTCGCGACTGCCACGCCGCAGAAGCGGTGATGCGCACCTCGCGCGCGTCGTCGTCGCGTCGCACCAGGTGCACGACGAGCGGATCGGCGGCCAGGAGGTCGACGACATCGCCGCCCCACTCCACGACGGTCACGCTGCGCTCGACGGGCAGGTCGAGGTCGTCGAGCTCGGCGCGCGTGCCGACGCGGTACGCGTCGACGTGCACGAGGTCGGTGCGCGTGCCGGAGTGCACGCGGGCGATGACGAAGGTGGGGCTGGTGATCGGCTCGGTGACACCCAACCCGACGGCGAACCCCTGCGTGAACGTGGTCTTGCCGGCGCCGAGCTCACCCTCCAGGGCGATGACATCACCGACCATGCACACGCTCGCCAGTCGCTCTCCCAGGTCGCGCATCGCCGCAGCGGTGGCGACCTCGATCACGCCGCTCCCCCGGCCGCCCGTGCGGCGTCGCGCTCGGAGCGGCGCAGCAGGGCCAGCAGGGCCTCGTCGACAGCCTCGTGCTTCTCGATCGGCAGCAGGTGGCCGGAGTCCGGCACGACGATGAACTCCGCACCCGGCAGACGCGCGACGATCTCCTCGCTGCGGTCGACCGGAGTGAGCCGGTCCTTCTCCCCCACCATGACGAGAAGCTCCACGCCCTCCAGATTGCCCAGCGCCTCGCGCTTGTCGTGCTCCTGCAGGGCTGGGAGGAACTCCGCGATCGCCTCGACCGGCGTGCCGGAGATCATGCTGGCCACGAAGCGACTGGCCTCCTCGCTGCCCTGCGAACCGAAGGAGTACAGCCGGATGAGCATGAGGCCGAGGTCGGTGTCCTGCCAGCGCGAACGCTCGACAAGTGACTTGCGCTTGGCGAGGGCAGCGACGATCGGCGGCGCGAGCACGTCGAACGCGTGGGCGAATCCCGGTGGCATCGCCAAGGAGAGGTCCTGCACGCCGCCGGCCGAGGTGGCCAGCAGGGCCACACCGAAGACCCGCTCGCGGATGAGGTCGGGGCGCTGGTCGGCCAGAGCCATGATCGTCATGCCGCCCATCGAGTGGCCGACGAGCATGAGCGGGCCGGTGGGGGCCACCGCATCGATCACGTGCCCCAGGTCGACGCCGAGCTGGTCGACGTGATGGGTGTCGAACTCTCCGATCGGCGAGCGGCCGTGACTGCGCTGGTCGTAGAACACCAGGCGGGCCAGACCGCGCAGCGCCTCACGCTGGAAGTGGAACGTGTCGAGGGTCAGGCCGTAGCCGTGTGCGAACACAATCGTCATGGCCGCGTCGCACTCATCAACCTCGACGTGCAGCGGCAGACCATCGACCGACATCACCGTGCGCGACTCCCCGCGGGCGGGGGTGAGCTCCTCGTCCGGTGCCGGATGGGCCACCCCGCGGAAGATCGAACGCTCCGCCAGGGCGCCGAGGGCCGCACCGGCCGCCAGGGCGCCCGCCGCCAGGGCCCCGCGGGCGACGACGCGCAGGGCGGGTGAGAGCGGGGGGGCCACCGGAGCATTCTCGCCCACGGGGGAAATCGGGTCAGAGCCGACACGGCCGGGTGCGGGCGTCAGGGGCGGTTCAGGTGCTCCCGCGGCACACGCGGCCCCAGCCGGGTGACGACCTCGTAGC
>CAYFLO010000155.1:0-4745 GCA_964343995.1 uncultured Bifidobacteriaceae bacterium | reverse complement strand
CGCGAGTTCTTCATGGCGTTCCTCCAGATCGACGGACGGCGCGTGCTACTGCGGAAGCTGCTTGAGGCCCTTGGCGATCGAGATGAGCTGCGCGCCGGAGATCGCACGGGTCCTGAGCGTCTCGATCCACACGCGGGTCTGGTGCAGGCCCTTGGCCGCCGGCAGCATCACATCGAGGTGGCCGCCACTCTTCGCCACGTCGGCGAGGGTGCACGTTGCCGTCGAGGACGGATCGCAGTACGCGTAGACCTTCGCCTTCCGACCCATGACGGTGGTGGTGGACACCAGGGTGCCCACGCCGATGTCGTTGGACATCGGGTTGCCCTCCTGAATGGTGAAGCCCTTGCCGCCCTTGCGGCCGAACTGCGCCAGCAGGTTCATGTCACCGGTGAAGCCGGCGTCGGGATCCTTGCCCAGGACCGAGGTCGCCTTGAGCCCAGCGGTGTACGTCGGCTGGTAGACCGTGTAGCCCACGCCCACCTGCACGTCCTGGTACGGGTTGCCCGATCCGGAGGCCTGGGCGGCCGGTGCCAGGGCGAGGACGGACACGGCAGCTGCCGCGCAGGCGACGATGGCGAGACGCTTCACGGGACCCCTTGAATCGACGGTGTCAGGAGGCTAACAGCGACGCGGGCCTGCAGGACTCCCCTCGACCCGTGCGCACGGGTACCGTGACCGCGTGGCCGATCCCGTCGACCCGGCATTCGAGGGCCTGTTCCGTCCCGGACCGCCCGCGACCTCGCCTGCCGCCGACCAGCCCGAATCCGTGACGTCTCTGCAGCCGGCGTCCCCGTCGGAGTTCGACAGCAACGACGCATCGCCCCTGTCCCCCGCCGGCGCGCGGCTCTACCGCAGCCAGGGCGTGCTCGGTCATGGGGAGTCGGTGCTGGCCATTCCGATCGGGTCGCGCCTGCGCACCCTGAGCCGCACCAGCGCCGAGCCCGACGATCTCCCTGTCGGCGGCGTCGCCACGATCACGCCCGAGCGGCCGGAGGAGATCGACGCCGTCGCCGTTGTCGCCGTGACCTCCGCTGCACCGGCGACGGGAGACCCCGCACCAGCCCCCTCGCTGGCCGCCACCCTGGGTGCCGCCCGTGGTGGCACGGCATTGGACGATGACGGGGTGGACGACGCGGGAAGCATGCTCGGCCGCATGGTCATCCCCGGCTTCGCCGCCTGGCTCATCATCGGGGTGGGCACGCTGCTCGTGGCCTTCGTCAACGCCATCGTCGGTGGGGGCAGCCTGGGCTGGCCCACCGGCCTGACCCTTCTCCTCACCACCATCTACTGCGCGCTCGTGGTGCGCCGGCGCGACCTGGGCATCGCGATCTTCGCCCCGCCGCTGATCTATCTGCTTGCTGCACTCACCGCCGGCCAGATCTTCCTCGGGGCGAACGCCGGCGGACTGGTCGGACGTTCCGCCGCGCTCTTCTTCAGCCTCGGCGCCAACTGGGGCTGGATCCTGGGATCGGTGCTCGGCGCGGTGATCGTCGCGGTGATCCGACGCATCACGCGTCGCTAGCGATCCAGACGACGGAGCGCTACTTGGCAGACGTGGCCGTCGAGGCCTTCAAGTCGCGGCGGAGCTCTGGTGGCAGCGCGAACACCAGGTGCTCCTCGGTGGTGCGCACCTCCTCGACGTCGGCGAAGCCGCGCTCGGCCAACCAGGCGAGAACCTCCGCCACGAGCGACTCCGGCACGGACGCCCCGCTGGTGAGTCCGACCGTGGTGGCGTCGGCGAACCACTCCTCCTGCAACTCGCGCGCGAAGTCGACTCGGTAGGCGGCCTTCGCCCCTGACTCCAGGGCTACCTCGCGCAGGCGCACCGAGTTCGAGGAGTTTCCTGAGCCGACCACGATCACCACGTCGCTTCGACCGGCGATCTCCTTCACTGCGCCCTGGCGGTTCTGGGTGGCGTAGCAGATGTCGTCACTCGGCGGGCTGATGAGATTCGGGAACCGTTCGCGCAGCACGTCGACCGTCTGCATCGTCTCATCGACCGACAGCGTGGTCTGCGAAAGCCATACCAGCTTGTCGTCGTCAGCGACCTGCACCTCGCGCGCGGCATCGAGATCGTTGACCAGGGTCATCGCCTCGGGGGCCTCGCCCATGGTGCCGACGACCTCCTCGTGGCCCTCGTGACCGACGAGCAGGATCTGATAGCCCTCCGACGCGAACCGACGAGCCTCGGCATGCACCTTGGTGACCAGGGGGCAGGTGGCGTCGATGGCCTTCAGTTCACGCGCGGCCGCATCGGTGTGCACACTCGGCGCCACGCCGTGGGCGGAGAACACGACCGTGCTGCCCTCGGGCACCTCGTCGAGCTCGTCGACGAAGACCGCGCCGCGCTCCTCGAGCGTCTCGACGACATGGCGGTTGTGGACGATCTGCTTGCGGACGTAGACGGGGGCGCCGTACAGCTCCAGGGCACGCTCGACGGTCTCGACGGCGCGGTCGACCCCGGCGCAGTAGCCGCGCGGGGCGGCGAGGAGCACCTTCCTGTGGACGGTCACCCCGCCATCGTAGGTGCGGGCCTAGCCTTGCGCCCATGCCGCAGGAGTCCAGCCCGGAGCAGCCGCTCCCGGTCCGCTCCGTCTCGCGGATGCTCGCTGAGTGGATCGACCGCCTCGGGCTGGTGTGGATCGATGGCCAGGTGGCGGAGTACCGCGCCCGGCCGGGGGCCCGCAATCACTACTTCGTCCTGCGCGACACCGACACCGACATGTCGCTCACGGTCATGGCCGATGTCACGGTGATCGGCCGCCTGGATCCCCCGCTCGCCGAGGGGCAGCGACTGCTCGTGCACGCCAAGCCGGACTTCTACACGGGCCGCGGATCGCTGTCGATGCGCGCCCGCGAACTTCGCGCCGTCGGGCTCGGCCAACTGCTGGAGCAGCTTGCGCGGCTGCGCGCGCTCCTGGCCGCCGAGGGACTCTTCGACGCCGACCGCAAACGCCCACTGCCGTTCCTGCCCACGCGCATCGGCCTCATCTGCGGGCGGGCGAGTGCGGCGATGGAGGACGTGCTGGTCAACGCGCGTGAGCGCTGGCCCGGCATGCCGTTCGAGGTGCGCGAGGTGCCGGTGCAGGGCACCACGGCAGTGTCAGCGATCATCGAGGCACTGCACGATCTCGACGCACGCAGCGACGTCGACGTCATCATCATCACCCGCGGCGGCGGCAGCGTGGAGGACCTCCTGCCGTTCAGTAACGAGTCACTCGTGCGCGCCGTGGCCGCGTGCGCCACACCCGTGGTGAGCGCGATCGGGCACGAGCAGGACGCCCCGCTCATCGACTTCGTCGCCGACCTGCGTGCCAGCACGCCCACCGATGCCGCCAAGCGGGTCGTGCCGTCCTGGCGCGAGCAGGTTGAGCTCGTCGGGCGCCTGCGCCAGCGCGGTGCCCGCGTGGTGAGCACCCTCGTCGACCGCGAGCAGCAGGCCATCGGCCACGCGCGCGTGCGCATGCGCAGCCTTGTCACCTCGCGCGTCGAGCACGCGCACTCCGACATCACCCACCTCGCCGCTCGGGTGCGCACCCTCAGCCCGGCTGCCACCCTGGAGCGCGGCTACGCGATCGTGCTCACACCCGCCGGCACGATCGTGCGCGCTCCCTCCGACGTCTCCGACGATGACCTCCTCGACATCCGCGTGGCGCAGGGGCGCCTCGGCGCACGCGCCGTCACGTCATCGAGCGGCGAGTAGGGTCCCCGCATGCCCAAGGCAGCCAAGCCGGTAGACGCTGACGACACACCCGTGTCGTTCGAGCAGGCACGCGAGGAGCTCACCGCCGTGGTCGCGCGCCTCGAGGCCGGCGGCCTGTCGCTCGAGGAGTCCCTGGCCCTGTGGGAGCGCGGGGAGCAACTGGCCGCGAAGTGCCTGGCGATCCTCGACGCGGCTCGCACGCGTATCGACGCCGTGCCGTCCAGCGACGACTAGCGCGACACCTCGCTCGACGCTCCCCTACTTCTTCGCGGGAGCAAGTGACGCCGCGAGCGCGGCGATCTCGCTCCAGTCGCCCGTGCCACTGACAACCACCACGTGCCCGGCGTCCTGCTGCACCAGCGAGCGACGCCCGTCCGCGGTCCACTCCTGCCACGTCTGCCCGGCCACGGTGCGCATGGCTCCAGCCGTGCCACGGTCGGTCGACTCCGCCAGGAACGCCGGCGTGGTCGATGCCGACTCCTGCACCTGCGCGTACTGGGCCGAGGGAGTGACGTATCCCAGGTGCAGCACCGGCTGGCCGCCGGACTTCGCCGTCGCCTGCCATCGGGCACTCGTCGTGACCCAGCCGCTGGGCAGCGCGGTGGGGACCATCACGGGGAAGGTCGCCTGCATCCCGGCCGCCGTGAGCGCCATGGTTGAGTCAACCGGCTTGACCGCCTCGGGCGCGGGCCGATGCGTGACGATGAGGATCGCCCCGACCACCGCGATGACCACCGCCATCGACAGCACCATGTCGCGCACCGACTGCTTCAGGCGGGCATTGGGCCGACCGGTCGGCTGGGGCTCGGTCACCTCTCCATCATGGGCCATGGCGGGCACCCTCGCGCGACTAGGCTGCGCGCATGACGACCACGTCTGAGGTGCCCGACCGCAACCTGGCCCTGGAACTCGTGCGCGTCACCGAGGCCGCTGCGATGGCCTCGGCACGCTGGGTCGGCCGCGGCGACAAGAACGGTGCCGACGGTGCGGCCGTCAATGCCATGCGCATGCTCATCGGCTCGGTGTCGATGAACGGTGTCGT
>CAYFLO010000154.1:0-4761 GCA_964343995.1 uncultured Bifidobacteriaceae bacterium | reverse complement strand
CCGACCGCGAGACTCTCGCCGAGCTCCATCTCGCCCGCGGCATGGCCCGCCAGGAGCTCGGCGCCCACAACAAGGGCTATCTCGTACCGGCCGTCAACGACTACACCGAGGCGGCCAAGACGTTCCGCGAGGAGACCCACCCGGAGCAGTTCGCCACGGTCAACGTCAACCTTGCACTGGCGTACCTCATCATGCCGATGAGCTCGGAGGGCGATCGCATCCGCGTGGGCGTGGCCGTCAATTCGCTGCGCGCGGCCCTGCGCATCTACACGCCCGAGACCCACCCCCACGAGTGGGCCAGCACCCAGCTCAACCTGGCCAACGCCCTGCAGTACCTGCCCAGCGTGCACCAGGAGGACAACCTCGACGAGGCCGTGCACCTGTACGAGCAGGTGCTCGCGTACCGCGACCCGAATGTGGACCCGCTGGGCTACGCCCGCATCCTGGCCAATCAGGGCAACGCCCTAGGACATCTGGGCGTCTTCAGCGATGCCGACGAGCGACTCCAGCGGGCCCGCGCTCTCTTCGCCGCCCAGGGCGACGTCGATGCAGTGGCGTCGGTCGACGAGGTCCTTGCGAGCCTGGCCGCGGCACGAGAGGCGGCGAACTGATGGAGCTGTTCCTTCGCCAGCAGTTCGAGCTGCTCCTGCAGGACGCCACCGGCAACTTCGCCGAGCGGGCCACCTACCGCTGCGGCGGACCCGATGCGGCACTGGAGCTCCTGCGCACCGATCCGGATGGCGACCTCGTGCTGCGTGCGCAGTTCGTGTCGTCGTTCTTCGAGGAGAACCTCCTGGCCAGCCCGGCCGGCCACGCCTTCGTGCTCGAAGCACTCGAGCGGCGGACCGTGCCGGCCGACCCTGGCGGCAACGTGGCCGAGGTGCTCGCGCGCCTGGCCAGCGCCGCCTTCGCTGACGTGCTCACCGGCCAGGCCATCCAGCTCATCCAACGCCAGCAGATCTACTCCTAGGAGTCGCCATGACCGCCCCCGTGGACACCTCCCCCACGTTCGCCGACCTCGCCGCGCGCGTCGACGAGCTGCGCGATCGCGTGCACCACCAGGACCCCTCGGTGCAGCAGCTTCTCGACGAGACTCTGGAGGCCATCACCGAGTTCAACCGGCAGGGCCTTATCGCTCTCGTCCAGCTGCTGCGCTCCGACGAGCGCGGCGGCGACCTGCTCTACCAGGCCGTCGAGCTGCCCGAGGTGATGGCACTGTTCGTCTCCCACGGCCTCATCCGCACCGATCGCACCCTGGACGTGCTCAAGGTCGTCGAGCAGATCCGGCCCTACCTCGTCACCTCCGGCATCGAGATGAGCGTGGAGTCGGTGCGCTCCGACGTCGCGTACGTGAAGTTCGCGACCGGCTGCTCCGCCCCCTCGGCGCAGACCAAGGAGGAGATCATGGGCGTCATCCGCCAGCGCGTTCCCGGGCTGGCCGGAGTCGAGGAGGTCGTCGACACGCCCCAGGCCTTCGTCCCGATGACGTCACTGCGGGTCGGACCGCCGTCCGAGTGAGCGAGCCCATCACCCGGTCGGTGTCGATCGGCCGGGCCACCTGGCTCTCCGATGCCGCCCGCCCGCAGGCCGGCACGGCGATGTGGTCGGCGATGGGTGCCACGGCCGAGCCGATCCTGCGCCTGGGCGGTGCCTCGCCCGGCGGTCTGGAGCTCCCCCCGGCCGATCCCACACCGGGACACATGTACGCCCCGCGGGGCGTGTGGACCGACGGCACCCGGATCGTCGTCACCGACACCGGCAACCACCGCGTGCTCATCTGGCACCACTGGCCCGACCACGACGGTGCCCCCGCCGATGTGGTGCTCGGGCAGCCCGACATGACTAGCGAAGGACCGGCGGCCGGTGGCACCGACACCGCCCGCGGGCTGTACCTGCCCACCGGCGTCACCGTCATCGACGGGCGCCTGGTCGTGTGTGACGCCTGGCACCATCGCGTGCTCGCCTGGGACGACGTGCCCACGGACTCCTTCGCCACTCCCACCTGGGTGCTCGGTCAGGACGGGCTGGAGTCGGTCGAGGCCAACCGCGGAGGCGATCCCACCCTGGCCAGCCTGTACTGGCCGTTCGGCTGCTCCTGGATCGAAGGCATGCTGTGGGTCGCCGACACCGGCAACCGCCGCGTGCTGGGCTGGCGCGGGTGGCCCGAATCCGGGCAGCCCGCCGACGTGCTGCTGGGCCAGGACGACGCCGCGGAGCGCTCCGACAACCGCGGTGGCGCGGCCGAGCACGCAGCCTTCCGCTGGCCGCACGCCATCGCCGGAGACCAGGACACCCTCATCGTCGCCGACGCCGGCGACCACCGCGTGGTCACGTGGAGCCCGCCGCCGCTCGCCGGTGATCGCGCGCCCGACGGCGTCCTGGGTCAGGACGACCTCGCCGCGCGCGAGGAGTTCAAGATCCGGCCGCAGGGGGCTCAGCGGATGCGCTTCCCCTACGCCGTTGTCATGGACGAGAAGCGCCTGTTCGTCGCCGACACGTCCAACAACCGGGTGCTCGTGTGGCATGGCATCCCCCGCGGCACCGTGGGCTCCGCGGCCGACACCGTGCTCGGACAGCCCGACATGGACGCCAACGGCGAGAACCGCTGGAGCTCGGTGGGCCCGGACACGATGTGCTGGCCCTACGGGCTCTCCCTGGCCGGCGACCGGCTGGCGATCGCGGACTCCGGCAACAACCGGGTCGTCATCTGGCGGGTGTGATGCGCCGGGTGCAGGTGCGAGTGTCCGGCGTCGTCCAGGGCGTCGGCTTCCGGCCCTATGTGCACGCCCTGGCCACGTCGCTCTTCCTCACCGGCACGGTGGGCAATGACGGCCAGGGCGTGCTCATCGAGGTCGAGGGCGACGAGCCCGGAGTCGCCGCCTTCCTGGACCGCCTTCGGCGTGAGGCACCCGCGCTGGCCGTCGTCGACGACGTCGACGTCGTCGAGCAGGAGCCGCGCGGCACGGCTGCTTTCACCATCGTGGCGTCCTCGTCAGCGGCGGGGGCCACCACCTCCATCCCCCCGGACACCGCCGTGTGCGCGGACTGCCTGGCGGAGATGCGCGACCCGGCCGACCGACGTTTCGGGTACGCCTTCATCGCCTGCACCCACTGCGGTCCGAGGTACACCATCGTCGAAGGACTGCCCTACGACCGCGAGCAGACGACGATGGCCGACTTCCCCCTGTGCGCCGACTGCCTGGACGAGTACGACGACCCCACCTCACGCCGGTTCCATGCCCAGCCCACGGCGTGCCCCGCCTGCGGCCCCGCCCTTGATCGCAGCCCCGCGCAGATCGCCGAGCTCCTGCGCGACGGGGCGATCGTGGCGATCAAAGGTGTGGGCGGCTACCACCTGGCGTGCGACGCCGCGAATCCCGACGCCGTCGACCGCCTGCGGGAGCGCAAGGGCCGCGGAGGTAAGCCGTTCGCCGTCATGGCGGCGGACCTTGATGTCGCGGAGAGCGTGGCGATCGTCGACGATGCGGCCCGCGCGATGCTCACCGACCGCGCCCGCCCGATCGTGCTGCTGCCCTCACGCGGCGGGGCGCTGCAGGAATCCGTGGCACCGGGCGTGGACACCCTGGGCGTCATGCTGCCCTACGCCCCCCTGCACCACCTGCTCGTCGACGCCGATGCACCGCCGCTGCTGGTGATGACCAGCGGCAACCGCAGCGACGAGCCGATCGCGATCGACGAGACTGAGGCGCAGGAGCGGCTGGCCGAGATCGCCGACGCCTTCGCGCACCACAATCGGCGCATCCACGTCGCGTGCGACGACTCCGTGGCCCGGGCCATGGACGCACGGCTGCAGCCGGTGCGCCGCAGTCGCGGATATGCGCCGCTCCCGCTGTCCCTGCCGATGAGTGCACCCGACCTCATCGCAGTGGGCGGTGAGCTCAAGACCACGGCGTGCGTGGCCCACGCGTCGCGCGCCTGGATGAGCCAGCACATCGGCGACACCGAGAATCTGCAGACGCTCCAGATGCTCGCGCGCACCGTCGCCACCCTCACCGACCTGCTCCAGGTCACGCCGGAGGCCATCGTCAGCGACAGCCACCCGGGGTACCTGTCGCGTCGGTGGGCTCAGGAGGAGGCGCAGCGCCGAGGGATCGCCCATCTGTCGGTGCAGCACCACCACGCGCACGCCGCCAGCCTCATGGCCGAGCACCGCTGGCCCGTCGACGAGCCGATCCTGGCCATCACGTTCGACGGGACCGGCTACGGCACCGACGGCACCCTGTGGGGCGGGGAGCTGCTGCTGGCGACCTATGCCCGCGCGGAGCGGGTGGGGCACCTGGCTCCGGTCGCTCTTCCTGGCGGCGACGCCGCCACCCGACGCACCCTGCGGATGGCGCTGGCGCACCTGCATGCCGCCGGAATCCCCTGGGACACCGATCTCGTCCCAGTACAGAGCGCCCAGGAGCGCGAGTGCGCGATCGTGGCCCAGATGCTGGCCACCGGCACCGGATGCACACCCACCTCGAGCATCGGGCGGCTCTTCGATGCGGTCGCCGCGCTGCTCGATGTCCGTCAAGACGTCGACTACGAGGGGCAGGCAGCCATCGAGCTGGAGGCCCTGGCCACGGCCGAGCCCCCCGCGTCGGACCCGCGGGCATGGGCCCCGGCGCTGCGCCGCGAGGGCGGCCGGTTGGTCCTGGATCCCGGTCCCACCATCACCGCCGCGGCCGGCGCACTGCGGGCGGGCATCAGCCGGGCCCAGGCAGCCCGGGCGTTCCACGAGGGCCTGGCCCTGGCCGT
>CAYFLO010000153.1:0-4772 GCA_964343995.1 uncultured Bifidobacteriaceae bacterium | reverse complement strand
GTGACGAAGCTGGAGAAGGGCTGGGCCACCTTCCAGGCTGACCTCGCCCGACTGCAGGACGCCGCCCGGGCCACGCAGGCCGCCACGAGCACGGTGTCGGCCGACGGGCGCATCGCCTACGCCACGCTCACGATCTCCGGCAGCGCCCTGAACAAGGATGAGGCCGCGCAGGCGGCGGATCTCATCGCCCAAGCCAGTACGCCCGCGGTGACGATCGGTGCGCAGAGCGGCGCCCTGGAGGGGGCCGGCATCAGCGTGCCGCCCAGCGACCTCATCGGCATCGGTGTCGCGTTCATCATCCTGCTCGTCGCGTTCGGATCGGTCATCGCGGCCGGGCTGCCGCTGGTCGTCGCGATCCTGGGCTTCGTCGTCGGCGAGGGCCTGCTGCTCATCGTCGCGCGCTTCATGAACGTCGCCACGTTCGCTCCTGAACTCGCCGCGATGATCGGCCTGGGCGTGGGCATCGACTACGCGCTGTTCATCATGAGCCGCTACCGCCAGGGCGTGCACGAAGGCCTCGCGCCCAAGGACGCGGCCGAGCGCGCCGTGGGCACCGCCGGTCGCGCCGTGCTCTTCGCCGGATGCACTGTCATTGTGGCGCTGCTGGGCATGTTCGCCCTGCGCATCTCGTTCTTCAACGGGCTGGGCGTCGGTGCGGCCGTCACCGTGCTCATGGTGATGACGTCGGCCCTGCTGCTCCTGCCATCACTTCTGTCGCTCCTGGGCACCAAGGCCCTGGCCCTGAAGCTGCCGTGGGCCCGGCACCCCAAGCCCTTCGACCCCGAGACCTCACGCTGGTCCGGCTACGGACGCCTGCTGCAGAAGGCGCCGGCGGTGCCGTTCGTGCTGGCCCTGGTGCTCATCGGCCTGCTCGCCTGGCCGGCCCTGCGCCTGCAGCTGGGCTTCCCCGACGACAGCTCGCAGGATGCCGTCGGCACTCCCCTGCGCACCGGGTACTCGCTCATGGCCGAGGGCTTCGGCCCCGGCACGAGCGGACCCTTCTTCGTCGCCGTGCAGACCACCAAGAAGGGCGACTTCGACGAGCTCGGCCAGGCCATCACCGCGCTGGAGCAGACGCCCGGGGTGGCCCGCGTGCTGCCGAACTCCGCGATGCTCCCGCTGTACCGACTCGACCCGAAGTCGTTCGGCGGCCCCGAGGGCACGCTCACCTCGGTCATCGTCTATCCCACCACCGGCTCCCAGGACCCGGCCACGTCTTCGACCCTGGATCGCATCCGCTCCACCACGGCCCCGCAGCTGAAGTCCGCCGACGGCATCGGCATCTACGTCGGTGGCACCCAGGCAGTCTCCACGGACTTCACCACGGTGCTCAATGCCGCCCTGCCGCTGTTCCTGCTCATCGTCGTGGGCCTGGGGTTCCTCGCGTTAATGCTGCTCTTCCACTCCCTGCTCATCCCGCTCACCGGAGCACTCACCAGCCTGCTGTCCTTCGCCGGGGCCCTCGGCGTCACCGTGGGCGTGTTCCAACTCGGGTGGCTGGCGCCGATCCTGGGCGTGCCCGGCACCGGACCGATCCTGCCGTTCCTGCCGATCATGGTGTTCGCGATCCTGTTCGGCCTGTCGATGGACTACCAGGTGTTCCTGGTCTCGCGTATGAAGGAGGAGTGGGACCGCACCCATGACAACCGCGACGCGGTGCGCGTGGGCCTGGCCGGCTCCGGCCGTGTCGTCGTGGCCGCCGCCCTCATCATGACCTCGGTGTTCCTGGCCTTCGTCCCCACACCGATCACCGCGATCAAACTCTTCGGCGTCGCGCTGGCGTCGGCCGTCCTCATCGACGCCTTCATCGTGCGCCTGCTGCTCATCCCCAGCCTGATGTCGCTGCTCGGACGGGCCAACTGGTGGATGCCGCGCTGGCTGGGCCGGATCCTGCCGACCATCCACCTGGAGTAGCGCGGGCGCCCCGCGCTAGCGCGGGATCGGAATACCGCGCTCCGACAGGCGCTCACACGCCTGCGCGTACTGCCGGTCGATGCGTGCGGTGGTGTCGGCGTCGAACTGCGAGCGCCACCGACCCGGGTGCATGTTCTCGGGGCTGACGTTCGCATCGAACCAGGCCACCAGACCTGGGTCGACGTCGATCTGCAGGAACGCACACAGGCGCTCCAGCGCCCCGCGGCGATCGTCGACGACGAGTTCCAGCAGCGGCACGACGTGGACGCGTCCGGGCGTGCAGTGCGCCATCGCGTCGTGCGCGCGCAGCATGCGGGTCTCCCACAGCGTGAGCGCCTCGAAAACATCGTCCGGCCCGAAGGACTGCGACACGAAGGACGCGGCCACATCGCGGCCGTCACGGGTGACGACCACGACCTGTGAGCGCGGGTAGATCGGCTCAACGTAGTCCGCGAGCCGGGCATTGGCCGGGGTGGTGTCGACCCACCGCTGCGCCCCCAGGCGGTCGGCGATCGCATTCATGATGCGACGGGTGAGCAGTCGGGTGGCCGACTGCGGTGCGATCTCAACGGTGTCGAGGTACTCCTGCGACCACTGGGCCAGTTGCTCGGGCGTGACCGACTGATGCAGTCCAACGGTGTCGGTGCGCCGGTACCAGCGATCGCGCAGCCGCTCGACGGCCGTGCGCGAGGCCGCCCGAGCCTGTGCGGCACTGCCGGTGGCATGGGCGTGCAGGGCGTCGGCCAGGCCCTCGTGGCCGGCGATGAACCGCACCTCCATCGGTCGGGCGAGGGTGAGGCCGGGGTGCTGTCCGAGCATCTCCCCGACGATGGTGGAACCGCTGCGCCCGGTGCCCCCGACAAGGACCGGCCGCTCGCGCGGATCGACGACCGCTACGGAGTCGACACTCACAGGTACAACCCGGTGCCGTGACTGGTGTCGGCCGATGATGCCACCGCGTGGATGTCGCGCTCGCGCAGGAGCACGTAATCGACGCCGGAGAGCTCGACCTGCGAGCGATCCTCGGGCTCGAAGAGCACTCGGTCGCCGACCTCGGCATTGCGCACGTGCGGACCCTTGGCGACCACCTTGGCCCACGCCAGCCGCTTGCCCACCTGCGCGGTGGCCGGGATGACGATGCCGCCCATGGAGCGGCGCTCACGACCGTCAGCGTCCTCGCGCACGAGCAGGCGATCGTGCAGCAGCCGGATCGGCACGCTTCCGTCGATGCGCGGGCTGGTGTCGGGAGGGGTGCTCTGCTCAGTCGCGGCGTCGGACGCGCTCATCGGTGCCGGCGGCGGCCGATGACGCGCAGGGCCACGAAGCCCACCACAACCGCGCCGGCGATGGCCACGCGCTCGGGGCGGATGCCGCCGTACTCGTCGGTGAAGAAGCCAGCGACGCCGTGCAGGGCTCGCTTGGCCAGGGCACCGGGCGTGGCCTGTGCGCGGAGCTCGTCGACCGTGGCGAGCAGCTGGGCGCGCGCGGCCTCGACATCGGCCTGGAGGGCCAGCAGCTGCGGATCGACGGGGGCCGGGTGATGCACGGTCATACCCCAAGCCTACGGGGCGACGAGGACGGCGTGATCCGGGCTTCGTGAAGGGGAGCCCCTAGGCCGTCGGCATCGATAGCGGCTCGGCGTGGTGGTCCAGCCCCGCCGAGCGTCGCAGGCCGCGCCCGCGGGTGATGGCCAGGACGATGACGAACAGGGCCGCGCCCACGAGCACGATCATCGTGCCCGACGGGACCCCGGCGAAGTAGCTCAGGTACATGCCCACCAGGCCGCAGATCGCCCCCACCACCGTGCTCAGCCACAGCATGCGGGCGAAGGAGTCGGTGAGCATGCGCGCGATGACGGCGGGGATGACCAGCATGGCCGCCACGAGCGTGACGCCGATGACGGTCAGCGTGGCCAGGATCGCCAGCGAAAGCACGACCATGAGCCCAGCCTCGACCCAGCCCACGCGCACGCCCGACACGCCGGCGACATCGGGGTCGAAGGTGCTGAACAGCAGCGGCCGGTAGAACGCGATGACAAACGCCGCGGTGAGCAGGCTGACGGCGACGATGGCGACGATCTGCCCGACGCTGATGCCCAGGATCGAGCCGAACAGGGCGTTGTCGAACGACGGTCCGCTCGTGCCGAACTTGGCGAACAGCGCCACACCCAGCGCGAAGGATGCGGTGGAGATGACACCGATGGCGGCGTCGGCACCCACGCGCGTGCGGCGCGCCACCTGAGTAATGGCCAAGGCGCTCACCACGCCCCAGACACCGGCGCCGAGCACGTAGAACTGCGCGATGAACAGCTGCGAGGCGGCGAAGCCGCCGAAGATCGCGTGCGACAGACCGTGGCCGAGGTAGCTCATCCCGCGCAGGACGACGTAGACGCCGATGAGTCCGAGCAGTGCGCCGGAGATCGTCGCGACGATGAGGCCCTTGTCGAAGAATGAGTAGGCCAGCGGCCCCAGGATGGTCTGCACGTCAGTCACGTCCGCCATGGGACGGCGCCTCGTCGACGACCACGCGCATGCCCAGGTGCTCCAGGACCTCCATGCGCGCCCCGAACGTGCGCTCCAGGACGTCGGGGGTGATGACCTGCGCGGGCGACCCGTCGGCGACGATGCCGTGGTTGATGCAGATGAGGTGCGGCAGGTGCGCGGCCATGCCGTTGAGGTCGTGCGTGGTGAGCACGATCGCCACCCCGTCCTCATGGAGGTCGGCCAGCAGGTGCAGCACGTCGTGGCGCGTGGAGACGTCGACGCCGCTCGTGGGCTCGTCCATGAGCAGGATCTGCGGGTCGCGCAGCAGGGCGCGCGCGAGGAACATGCGCTGCTGCTGGCCGCCGGAGAGTTCGC
>CAYFLO010000152.1:3169-4821 GCA_964343995.1 uncultured Bifidobacteriaceae bacterium | reverse complement strand
AAGTCGCTCCACCCGCACGTCAGGCGAGGGCCCGGTCTTCGGACCGGGCCCTCGTGTCATAGGGGAAGAGCGCGCCGCAACTCGGTGAGCACCGCCAGGGCGGCGGCATCACGATCGGCATCGTCAGGCAGCGCCAGCAGGTCGGCGCTCACCACGGCCACCTGCGCGGCCAGGCCCTGCGGGGCCAGCACCGGAAGGTCGGCGGGATCGCGCTCGCCGGCGAGCTCAACCAGGCGCATAGCCGCGGTGTGCACCAGTTCGACGCAGCCCGTGGCCCGCACCAGCGGCATCGAGGCGAGCCGGTCGACCACCCGCTCGCGCTCCCGCTCGAGTTCTGCGCGTACGTCCACGCCGGCACGGTAGGCCATCACCGGGTCCCAAACTCCCGCTACCGGTGGGGGAATCCTGCGGTCCCCTAGGGTCGAGTCATGGAGTACGTCGATTCGGTCCTGGATCTCATCGGCAACACCCCGCTGGTGCGGCTGTCGCACGTGACCCGCGGCGTCGTGCCCGAGCCGGGGCCGCTCGTGCTGGCCAAGGTGGAGTACCTCAACCCCGGTGGCTCGGTGAAGGACCGCATTGCGGTGCGCATGGTCGACGCCGCCGAGCAGGCCGGCCTCCTCGCCCCCGGCGGCACCATCGTGGAGCCTACGAGCGGCAACACCGGCGTGGGTCTGGCCCTGGTGGCGCTTTCGCGCGGCTACAACGCCGTCTTCGTCTGCCCGGACAAGGTCAGCGAGGACAAGCGCAACGTGCTCAAGGCCTACGGCGCCGAGGTCGTCGTCTGCCCAACCGCCGTCGATCCGGAGGACCCGCGTTCGTACTACTCCGTCAGCGATCGCCTCGCGCGCGAGCTGCCCGGCGCGTGGAAGCCCGACCAGTACTCCAACCCGGAGAACCCGCGCTCGCACTACCTGGGCACCGGTCCGGAGTTGTGGCGCCAGACCGCGGGCCGCATCACGCACTTCGTCGCCGGCGTCGGCACCGGCGGCACGATCTCCGGCATCGGCCGGTACCTGAAGGAGGCCAGCGACGGTCGCGTGCGCGTCATCGGCGCGGATCCCATGGGCTCGGTCTACTCCGGAGGCACCGGGCGCCCCTACCTGGTCGAGGGCGTGGGCGAGGACTTCTGGCCCACGGCCTACGACCAGGAGATCTGCGACGAGATCATCGCGGTCTCCGACGCCGACTCCTTCGCCATGACCCGGCGTCTGGCGCGCGAGGAGGGCCTGCTCGTGGGCGGTTCGTGCGGCATGGCCGCGGTGGCCGCGCTGCAGGTCGCCTCGCACGCAGGCCCGGACGATGTCGTCGTCGTGCTCCTGCCCGACGGTGGACGCGGCTACCTGTCGAAGGTGTTCGACGACGGCTGGCTGTCGCGCTACGGCTTCCTGCGCGCGGACGGTCAGGTCACCGTCGGCGACGTGCTGCGCGGCAAGGACGGTGCCCTGCCGCCGTTCGTCCACACCCATCCCACCGAGACCGTGCGCGACGCCATCGACATCCTGCGCGAGTACGGCGTCTCGCAGATGCCGGTCGTGCGCGCAGAGCCGCCGGTGATGGCCGCGGAGGTCGTCGGTGCCGTGGTCGAGCGCGACCTTCTCGACGCGCTGTTCTCCGGACGTGCCCAGCTCGCCGATCGCGTCGATGCGCAC
>CAYFLO010000152.1:1158-3159 GCA_964343995.1 uncultured Bifidobacteriaceae bacterium | reverse complement strand
CTCAGCCCTGCCCATGGTGGGTGCGGGCGAGGCCGTCAGCGCGGCAATGACGGCACTGGAGTCGGCCGACGCGATCGTCGTGGTCGACGACGGCCGTCCGGTGGGCGTCGTCACCCGCCAGGACGTCCTGGGACACCTGGCGGGCTGACGCAAGCGGAGCCTGCGGCTACGCCGTCGGCTCGAGTGCCGGCAGCGCCAGACCGGTGTTGGCGTGGCAGCGGTAGCCGTGCGGCACCTTGTACAGGTACTGCTGGTGGTAGTCCTCAGCCAGGTAGTACGGCAGCGCACTGGCCGGAAGGATCTCGGTCGTGATGTCGCCGTAGCCGCGCTCGGCGATCACCTTGGCGTACGCGTCGCGTGTGCGCTCGATGAGGTCACGCTGCTCCGGCGTGGTCCAGTAGATCGCACTGCGGTACTGGGTGCCGGTGTCGTTGCCCTGGCGGTAGCCCTGCGTGGGGTCGTGGTTCTCCCAGAAGGCGCGCAGGATCTCGTAGGTCGAGATGACCGTCGGGTCATAGACCACCTGCACGGCCTCGGTGTGGCCGGTGAGCCCGGTGCACACCTCCTCATAGGTGGGGTTGGGCGTGATGCCGCCCATGTAGCCCACCGAGGTGGTGATGACGCCCGGCAGGCGCCAGAAGATCTCCTCGGCGCCCCAGAAGCAGCCCATGCCCAGGTCTATGACCTGCGCACCTTCGGGCCACGGGCCGGTGATGGGGGTGCCCAGCACGGCGTGCTTCGCCGGTGCGGGCAGGACAGGGGTGGAGCGCCCGGGCAGCGCGCCGTCGGGATCCACCATGCGGGACTTGCTCATTCCGAAGATCGCCATGCTCCTAAGGTACCCGCGTGACCGGATTCGAAACCTCGGCGATTCATGCGGGCCAGGAGCCCGATCCCCTCACCGGGGCGGTCGTGCCGCCGATCTACCAGGTCTCCACATACAAGCAGGACGGCGTCGGCGGCCTGCGCGGCGGCTACGAGTACTCGCGGTCCGGCAACCCCACCCGCACCGCGTTGGAGGAGTGCCTGGTGGCCCTGGAGGCGCCGGGCATCACGGGGGCCCGCGCGCTGGCCTTCGCCTCAGGCCTCGCCGCCGAGGACACCCTCATCCGCACCACGTGCGCGCCCGGGGCGCACGCGGTCATCCCCGACGACGCCTACGGCGGCACCTACCGGCTGTTCGCCCGCGTGGCCGCGCCGTGGGGAGTCGAGCACACCCCGGCCCCCATCACCGACCCTGCGGCCATCGCCCGCGCCATCGTCCCGGGCCGCACCCGCCTGGTGTGGATCGAGACCCCGAGCAACCCGCTGCTGTCAATCGCCGACATCGCCGCGATCGCCGACGTCGCCCACGCCGCCGGCGCCCTGCTCGTCGTCGACAACACCTTCGCCTCGCCGTACCTGCAGCAACCACTGCTCCTGGGTGCCGACGTGGTCGTCCACAGCACGACGAAGTACCTGGGCGGCCACAGCGACGTCGTGGGCGGAGCGCTGATCGTCCGCGATGCTGAGCTCGCCGCGACACTCGCGTACCACCAGAACGCGATGGGCTCGGTGCCCGGACCGTTCGACTGCTGGCTGGTCCTGCGCGGCATCAAGACTCTGGCGGTGCGCATGGACCGGCATGAGTCCAATGCGCGCGCGGTGGCGGAGTTCCTCGCCGCCGACCGCCGCGTCGCTGAGGTGCGCTGGCCCGGCCTGGCGTCGCACCCCGGCTACGACGTCGCCGCGCGGCAGATGCGCGGGTTCGGCGGCATGGTGTCGTTCCGTCATGCCGGCGGCGAGCAGGCAGCCGTCGACACGTGCGGGCGCGCCCAGGTGTTCACCCTCGGGGAGTCCCTGGGCGGAGTGGAGTCGCTCATCGAGCATCCCGGGCGCATGACGCACGCGTCGGCCGCGGGCAGTCCGCTGGAGGTACCCGCCGATCTCGTGCGGCTGTCGGTGGGCATCGAGACCGTCGACGATCTGCTCGCCGTCCTCGATCAGGCGCTGGGCTAAAAG
>CAYFLO010000152.1:414-1148 GCA_964343995.1 uncultured Bifidobacteriaceae bacterium | reverse complement strand
CACTGACGGCCTGCGCGGGTGCCTCGTGCCGCACCGCGGCTGCGCGAGCGCATCCGCGGTGCGGCACGAGGCACCCGCGCAGGCCGTCAGTGCACGCGACTGCTCGGTGAGCGCGCTGAGCACGTCCGGGGCCACCGTCGATGCCACATTGACCAGCTCGTACGGGTCGCTCACCTCGTCGTAGAGCTCCTGCTCACCGCTGGCGTAGGTGACCAGCAGCCACTGGCGACTTCGCATGGCCACATACGGCGGCGGGCTCTGCACCGTGTAGTCCGGATCGCCGGGGCGCGACAGCCCATCGTTCTCGGTCAAGGTCGCCGTGCGCCAGTCGGTGGGGGTGGTGGCCGTGTGCAGCAGGGGCGCGAGAGAGCGCCCGTCGACCCAGTCGGGGGCGTGCGCACCGAGGAGCTCGGTGAACGTGGGACCGAAGTCGATGGTCGACGTGACCGCGTCGACCGTGGCACCGGCACGCACGTCGGGGCCGATGACCACCAGCGGCACGACCGAGTCCTCGCGAAACGCCGTGCGCTTGCCCGGAGACAGCCGGTGGTTGCCGGCGTGGAAGCCGTTGTCGGATGTGACGAGCACGAGGGTGTGGTCCAGTCGTCCGGTCGCCCGCAGGGCGGCCATCACCGTGTCGACGGAATCCGCGACCGACTGTGCCGAGCGCACCCGCTGCCGCCAGGTGCGATCCATGCGGGCCGCGCGCGCGGCCCGCATGGATCGCACCTGGC
>CAYFLO010000152.1:0-404 GCA_964343995.1 uncultured Bifidobacteriaceae bacterium | reverse complement strand
GGCGCGCACGGGCGTGATGGCGGGGATGCCCGCCAGCCACGATGGCTCCGCCGTGCCGGTGGCGCCGTAGTTGGGCGTGCGCGGAGCCGGCGCCCCGGGCGTGCGCCGATGCCGCGGGGCGGTGGGCGCGGGCAGGTGCGGGGCGAACGGTGTGAGCTCCAGATAGAACGGCGACGTCGTGCTGCGCAGGAAGCGATCGGCGTGTTGGTCCAGGACGTCGTTGAGGTAGTCCGCGGGTGCGCTGCCGTGATGTGCCAGGTGCCCGTTGACATTGAGCGTGTAGTTGTAGCCCTCGTATCCGTGCGTCGTGGGCACGACCCAGTCCGACCAGCCCGGAGGCACGAGCCGGGGCTGGCGACCCGGGTACTCGTTGAGGTACTTGCCGATCATCGCTGTGCGCACGC
>CAYFLO010000151.1:0-4828 GCA_964343995.1 uncultured Bifidobacteriaceae bacterium | reverse complement strand
CCGATGATGTCGTGCATCTGCTTGGGCTGGATGCAGCGATTGATGTCGATGTCGGCGTAGGCGATGCCCTCGACGTCGATGAGCGGTTCGCTGATGAGACGGCCGTCGGGACCGAAGATCCCGCTGAAGGCGGCGTTCTTGCGCTCGAGCATCGCACGCGAGGCGTCGTCGTGCGCCACCGCGTCGACGAGCTCCGGAGAGATCGCCGAGCACGAGACGACCGTGAACACCTTGCCCTCGAACGAGTGGGCCATCGCGCGCACCTTGATCGCCTCGACCATGTCGTAGTCGGCCGGGGCCGTCGGCAGCGAGATGTAGTTGGCGGTGTGCACCACCTCGCCCTGGGCCAGAAGCGAGAAGCGGGCCAGGGTGTTGGTGTTCTCGCCGCAGGCCAGGCCGCCCAGGCGACCGATCGAGGTCTCGTAGACGCGCAGCGACGAACCGTCGCCACCGGCCCAGGTGAGCTTCTCGGCCCACGTGGGCACGAGCTTGCGGTGCTTGCCCAGCAGCGCACCGTCGTCGCCGATGAAGACAAGCGTGTTATAGAGCGTCCCCATCGAGTACGGATCGCGCTCGTTGACGCCCAGGACGACATATGTCCCTGCGGCTGCCGCGGCCTCGCGCACCCGGTCGATCTCCGGGCCGGGCACCATTATCGACGCCCTGAAGAGACGCTCGAACCACGGGCTTCCCTGAAGGGGAGTCATCGTCCAGTTCCAGTAGGGGTAGCCGGGGACGAAGACCTCAGGGAACACCACCAGCCGGGCACCCTTGCCTGCCGCCTCGGCGATGAGTCGACAGGTCTTGTCGATGGTGGCGGGTGTGTCGAGGAAGACGGGCGCCGCCTGTACCGCTGCGGCGCGGAACGTCGGGAAGTCCGTCATGATCCAGCTCCTGGCGCTACTGTCGAGAGGTAGCGACGAGTGTGGCTACCGCCTCGTCAGGGTAGTTGATCGAGGACGCAACTCACCCGCCTACGTGATCGATGGGAGGGGACTGCACATGATCGAGGATGTGGTGGGCCGCGCCCGGGTTCGCGACACGGCTGAGCTCGAGGAGTACTACGCCCGGCTGGCCAAGGTGGGCACCGGCGCCCTGTGGACGGTTGCCAATGAGATCGAGCCCTGGTACCCCCAGCCCCGTTCCGTCCCCATGCTGTGGCGCTACGCCGAGATGCGCCCCCTCGTGGTCGAGGCCGCCTCCCTGGTCAAGGGTGAGGACGCCGGCCGTCGCGTCGTCTACCTCGTCAATGACGAGCGCCGCGACGTCTCCGCCGCCGTGGGCCTGCTCTACACGGGCATCCAGATCATGAATCCCGGCGAGTCGATGACCGCCCACCGTCACGCTGCCTCAGCCCTGCGCTTCGTCATTGAAGGCACCGGCGCCTGGACCATCGTCGACGGCGACCGCCTCACCGTCGGACCCAATGACTTCGCCATCACCCCCAACGGCACCTGGCACGAGCACGGCAATGAGGCCAGCGACAACTTCGTCATCTGGCAGGACGGCCTGGACATCCCCCTGGTCAACGCCCTCGACGCGAATTTCTATGAGGTGCACCCCGACCTCCACCAGGTGCCCGGGCGCATGAACAACATGTCGATCCTCGAGCACGGCTCGGGCATCCTCAAGCCCGACCGCCGCTCCTGGACCAAGCCCTACTCCCCACTCCTGGGCTACCCGTGGGGCAAGACCCGCGAGGCTCTCGTCAACGCCGGCAAGCTGAGCGACGGCACCGCGTGGGACGGCGTGATCATGGAGTACGTCAACCCCGTCACCGGCGGCTCGGTCATGCCCACCATGGGTGCGCACATGCAGATGCTCAAGCCCGGTCAGGCCACCCAGGCGCACCGCCACACCGGTTCGGTCGTCTACCACGTCGCCGAGGGGCACGGTCACTCGATCATCGGCGGCCGGCGCTTCGACTGGCAGGAGCACGACATCTTCTGTGTGCCGTCGTGGGCCTGGCACGAGCACGCCAACGACGATCCGGACAACCCGGCATTCCTGTTCTCCTTCAACGACTTCCCGATGATCACCTCGCTGGCGCTGTGGGCCGAGTCCGCGATGGACGTCAACGGCGGGCACCAGGACGTGAGCTGACCGTCGCCTCAGCATCACGCGAGGAAGGCCGCTAGGTCGGTTGCTGCACGGCCCGCACGGTCTCGACGAATGCCTCCAGGGGTTGGGCACCGGAGATGCCGTAGCGGCGGTCGAAGACGAAGAACGGAACGCCGGTCGCGCCGAAGGATCGGGCCAGCTCGAGGTCGTCGCGCACGCGCTGCGCGTACTCCCCCGTGTCGGACGCGGCGGCACGGGCGGCGTCGGCGTCCAAGCCCACGGCCTGCACGTGCGGCAGGAGATCGTCGATGGTGAAGACTGGCTCGGCCTGCTCGAAGTACGCGGTGTAGAGCCGCTCGAGCAGCTCTTGGCCACGGCCGGCGTCCTGAGCCCACAGCAGCACCCGGTGGGTGAGTTCGGTGTTGCCGCTGACCGTGTCGGCGAGCCGGTAGGCCAGGCCCTCGCCGGCCGCGACCCCGCTGACGTTGTCCATCATCTGCGCCGCACCGGCGGCGTCCATGCCGTACTTGCGGGCGAGCACCTCGACGGTGCGCCGCCCCTCGGTGCGCGCCGTGGGGTCGAGCTGGAAGGCGCGGTGTACGACCTCGACGTCGCTGATGCCCTCGGCCGCCAGGGCCGACTCCAGGCGGCGCTTACCGATGAAGCACCACGGGCACACGACGTCGGACCACACCTCGACCTGCATCGTCACGACGATCCCTCCACGGTGTAGTCATCGGGCAGCGCGTCGATGCGAAGCCGGTAGCGCAGGGTGTGTGCGCCGCCGGGCGCGAGGGTGACGGCGTCACTGAGCACGTTGCCGGCTTCCACGCACACGAACTGCGGCCAGTGCTCGCCGATGTCGGGCATGCGCGCCGCGAGCTCGGCACCGGGATTCCACACCACGGTGCTGGCCGATCCGGCCTTGCGCACCGTGAGCACGCGACGCATTACAGGATCGATGACCTGCACCGCCCGCGTCGAGCGGTAGGCCCGATCGACCTCGCCGTCGAAGGTGATGTCACCGGACTGGGTGGCGGCCTCGCCGCCGCGCGTCTTGTCGGCATAGGTCGCACCGTCAAGACCTCGCACCTGCACCCGGCGCACATCGCTCACCGCAAGGTAGGCGTGCAGGGCCTCTTCGTAGCTGAACTCCGTGTCGCCGGTGTTCTGCACTGTGAGGGCGATGTCCATGACCTGGCCCACGGTGACGGCGAGGATCGCGCGGTACGAGTGCGGCCAGTGCTCGCTCGACGCGTGCGTGGCATCCAGGGTGAACGCCGCGGCCACGACCGATTCGGTCGACGTGACCGACACCGGGGTCCACATCGCCGTGCGCGCGAACCCGTGCGACGGGCTCATCCCCGGCTCACGGCCCGGACCGAACCACGGGAAGCACACCGGTACACCGCCGCGCACCGGCGGACCCGACGGCTGCAGAATCGCCAGCGGGCTCAGCCACAGCGCATCCGCCTGACCCGCCGGGATCCACGACAGCAGTTGCGCGCCGCGGTCGACGACGCGGGCCGTGCAGGTGCCGCATGACAGGTCGGTCATGCGCGCACCTACGGCCGCGCCGACAGGCCGCCGTCGATGACGAGCACCTGCCCGGTCATGAAACTGGAGGCGTCCCCGGCGAGGAACGCTGCGGCGTCGGCGATCTCCTCCGCGCGTCCCCAGCGACCCATGGGCACGTCAGCCAGGATCCGCTCCTCGAGGGTGTCGTCCTCGCGCAGGAAGTCGGTGAGGTCGGTGGCGATCCAGCCGGGCACGAGCGCGTTGACGCGCACGCCCTGGGTCGCCGTCTCGATCGCGACGCTCTGCGTGAGCGAGATGACCGCTGCCTTGGCAGCGCCGTAGTGCGACATGAGTGGGGCACCGCGCAGGCCCAGCACGGAGGACACATTGATGATCGAGCCGCGCCCGCTGGCGATGAGCGCCGGGAGCGCCGCGTGCATGAGTCGCACGACCGCGTCAAGGTTGAGCGCGAGGGTCTTGTCGAAGCCCGACAGACGCATGCCGGACAGCGGCGACATGAAGGAGTTACCGCCAGCGTTGTTGACCAGGATCTCCAGCCCGCCGAGCTCGTCGGTGGCCGCAGCCACGATCCGCTGCGCCGCATCGTCAGCCGTGATGTCGACGTCGACGGCGACACACCGACGCCCGAGGGAGCGCACGTGCGCAGCGAGATCGTCGAGGGCCTCGCGCTGGCGGGCGGTGACGACCAGGTCGGCGCCGTCAGCGGCGAGCCGCTCGGCGATGGCACGGCCGATGCCGCGAGAGGCGCCGGTGACGATCGCACGGCGACCGGTGAGGTCGTGGGAGGACACGTGAGGCTCCGAGGGGTCAGTGCGTGGGGTGGTCAGTGCGAGTGGTGGTCGACGCGCACCCAGTCGTGAGGGCGCCCCTGCAGCCAGGCGAGCTCCGCGCGGCTGATGAGCTCGTCGGTGGTACCCGGGGCCTCGGGGATGCGCACGACTCGTCCGGCGACTGCAGCAACAACGGGTACGGCGGCATCGGCAAGAAGGGAGGCGTCGCGGATGTCGACGACGACATCCAGGCCGTTGGCGCGCGCCGCGGCCTGGTGCAGGGCGCGCACCACGTCGTCAGGGTTGTCGAGGTCGGCGGTGATCTGCGCCTTGGTGAAGCGGGCGACCTCGTGCTCCGGACCGCACCCCATGACGAACCAGCCCTCGCGCGCGAACCGCAGCGCCGCGTAAAGCCCCTGCTCAGAATGGGAGTCGGCGATGAGGACGCTGGGCGTGGT
>CAYFLO010000150.1:0-4835 GCA_964343995.1 uncultured Bifidobacteriaceae bacterium | reverse complement strand
GGCCCAGGCGATGGTCGTGCCGGCGACGGACGCCTTCTTCTCCACGATGCGCACCGCGTGCCAGTTGCCCGATGGTGTCGATGCCGCGAACGCCGGTGACATCCCGGCGATCAGCGCGAACAGGACCACCGCCGCAAGGGTGCCTGCGCGCCGTCGTGAGGTCATGGTGCAGGTGATCGTCTCACCCGTGTGGCCCACCACAGCAGCGCGGCGGTGATGAGGGCGCGGATGACGTAGAAGCCCAGCGCACGGCCGATGTCGATGGGCATTTGGGAGTCGGCCGGCAGGGCAATCCCGCCGAGTGCCGTGGCCGCGGCAAGCAGGAGCGCGCTTGCCGTGAACACCCACATCGCCCAGCGCGGACGCACGAAGGTGAGCCCGGCCACGCAGCACAGGCCGAGCCAGCCGAGGGCGAGCCACCATGCTCCGCCGTTGATGGCCGCACCGATGGCGACAATGGTGAACAGGATGGCCGGCCCGATGGCCAGCACGAGGGCGGCGATCCACGGCCCGCGTCGTTGCGGTGGCCGACGCCCCTGGCGCGACGCGACCACAAGCGTCACCGCCGTTCCCACCGACATGACCCCCAGCAGCACGGTCATGAGCACGTCACCCATGGCGTCCACCCCCCCTGACCTCTCCGACGTTGCGCCGCATGACGGCAGCGCCTCCAACCAGCATGCGCTCCTCCCCGCGCCAAGGAGAAAAAAAGAACCTTTGTCACCGCTGAGAGGGTCAGCCCCCGCACAATATGGTCATGCGCCTGCCCGCCGCCCTCGTGGCCGCCCTCGCCCTCGCCGTGCCGGTCTGCCTCGCGGGCGCGGTGCCCGCCCATGCTGATCCGGACGCTCCCTCCGCCTATGACTTCCCCTCGGGCCAGGCACGGGTCTTCCCCCCGTCGTACCCGTCGTGGGCCAGCAACCTCTATGCCCGCGTCGACGCGCGGTGGGGACGCGCCGACAGGGTGGTCCCGACGGGTATGGCCACGCAGTGGGGATTCAACCTGGCGTCCGATGCCGTGGCGCGCGAGTGCACGCCGGATGCAGCCGAGGGTGGCTGGGCGTACACCGGAGCCCAGCGGACTGAATGGATCGATGCGCACTGCCAGCTCAGTCACAACGATGTCGAGCTCAATGTCGGGTCGGTTGCCGCCCCCAGCGACACGGCATCGTGGGAGAGCAGCGGCAGCCACCGCTTGCTCTTCTACCGCTACTCCACCACCAGTGCCTGCCTCGACGGTGAGGTGCTCGGCATTGGTCTGGGGTACTCCGATCGGCGCCTGACGCTCCCGTGGGCCTACATGCCGCGCCCGGGCCTGTACCTGTGTCTCACGCAGGGCTTCACGGTGCTGCAGAAGTACTACGAGGGCGGCTCCGTCCACCTGGGGGACTACCGCTACACCCTGCGGGCTCCCTGGTCCGTCTACCGCGTGGTCAATCTGGGCCCGGACACCAGGCCGACGAATGTCATCGCTCAGGGGCGCGGCACGACGGCGCGGGTCTCGTGGTCGTATCCGCAGGCACCGAACGTCCCCACTCTCACGGGATCCCTGCGTACGCGCATTCTTCGCGCCACCACCTTCACGGTCAGCTCGTCCCCGGACACCCGCATGTGCCGCGTCACGGGTCGCACCAGCTGCACGGTCACGGGCCTGCGCAGTGGCGTCACCTACACCTTCACGGTGCGGGTGGAGTTCAACCACGGCTCCAGTGAATCCGGTCCCTCCAACAGCATCGTGATCGGCGCAGCGGCTGCCTCGCCGGCTCCGTCGCAGGCCGCGGCCCAGCCGTCCGCTCAGCCGTCGGCCCCATCGTCAGCGCAGCCGTCAGCGGGCGCGGCAACACCGTCGGCGCAGCCCTCGGGGGCTGGATCGGGGTCGGGAGCAGCGGCGTCAACGGATGTCAGGCCGCTGGAGCCGCGCGTCACTCCGGTGGGGGTGTCCTCGGCCCCGCAGCCCGGTGGCAACGTGCGGGTGACCTCCATGGTGGTGGGCCAGCTGCAGGCCGGACAGACGGTCGGCCAGCGGTCGCTCATCGTGTGCTACTCGCCGACGGCCGACGGTGCCTGCAGCACGTCGAACACCTATGTGCTCAGCAACAACCTCATGAGGGTGACCACCACCTTCCTGGTGCCGCGCAGCGCGGCCGGCGGAGTGATGAGAGTGCAGCAGCTCATCGCCGTGAGTCCCGGTCCCGGCCTGATCGGCGCCATCAAGGAGAGCCCCGTGGGAGTCATCGCGCTCAGCCGGTAGCTTGCCCTCTGCCACCATGGGAGTCCTTCGGGCGCCCCCGGGGTGGAACGAGAGGTGGGCGCACATGGCCGTCACCGTCTTCCGCGGTGGATCCATCTGCACGATGGACCCTTCCCGCCCCTGGGCGCAGTGCGTCGTCGTCGACGGCGAGCGCATCGTCTTCGTCGGCGACGAGGCGCAGGCCCGCGAGCACGTACCGCACCCCGACGACGTGGTCGACCTCGCCGGCGGCATGCTCCTGCCGGGTTTCATCGACGCCCACGACCACTTCGCGATGATGGCGGTGGGCAAGCTCGGCGTCGATCTCAGCGGCCTCATCGGCAAGGACGCGATCCTGGCGCGGATCCGCGACTACGTCGCCAGGCACCCGGGGCAGAAGGTCTACCGCGGCTTCGGCTGGTACCCGGGATCGTTCACCGAGCAGTCGCCGCGCCGCGAATGGCTCGACGAGATCACCGGCGACGTGCCGATGGTCATCCCGTCGGCCGATGTGCACGACCTGTGGTTCAACACCGCGGCGATGAAGGCGGCCGGCATCTCGGCGGCCACGCCCGATCCCGAGGCCAACCAGTACTACGTGCGCGATGCCGACGGCACGCCCACCGGTCACGCCATCGAGGCTGCCGTGTCGCTGCCCATCCTCGCGGCGGTCGGCACGTTCAGCGTTGAGACATGTCGCGAGGCGCAGGCGCTCACCCTCGACCGCGCTCCGTCCTACGGGCTCACCGCCTACTTCGAGGCGGGTGTCACGCTGGGCGAGACGAGTGCATCCGGGGAGCCGATCTACGCCGACTTCGTGCAGCGCGACCTCGACGGCCGCCTCGACCTGCGTGTGGCCGGCAGCTACTGGACGCGCAGCGAGAGCGACGATCCCCATGTGGTCGTCGCAGCACTGGCCGACTGGAACGCCCGGCTGCGCTCACCGCACGTGTCGATCGCGCACTGCAAGATGTGGGCCGACGGCACGATGTTCAGCGGCGGGTCACTGCTGCTGCAGCCCAGCTGCGGTGCGCACCCCAGCGTCGGGCGCATGACCTTCTCCCGCGGGCATATCGCTGCTCAGGTGCGGGCCGTGCAGGAGGCCGGCTTCGACATGCACATTCACGTCGACGGCGACGGTTCGGCGCGCACGGTGCTCGACGCCTACCAGGACGTGCAGGAGCAGATCGGCCGCGGCTCGTCGCGGCACGCCATCGCCCACAACACCCTGGTGTCACCTGACGACATCCCGCGCTACGCGCAACTGGGACTCATCGCCAACTGCACACCGCTGTGGGGCACCGACTATCACGGCCAGTACCGGCAGATCTACACCGATCTCCTGGGCGCGGAGCGCGTGGAGGAGGGGGTGATGCCGTACGGCGACCTCGTGCGCTCCGGTGCGACCGTCACCTACGGCGCCGACCTGCCCGGGGTCGATGTCGACGAGGTGCCTCCTCTCATTCAGATCGAGGCCGCGGTCACTCGCAAGCGTCCGGGCTTTCCCGACGATGCGCCATTCGTGCCGCGGCAGCGCGTGGGTCTGGCCGATGCTCTTCGCGCCTACACGATCAACGGCGCGTACCAGCTGCGCATGGAGAAGGAGATCGGCTCGATCGAGGAGGGCAAGCGCGCCGACCTCGTCGTTCTGGGGGCGAACCTGTTCGAGGTGCCTCCGGAGGAGATCCACCAGGTGCCGGTCGTGCTGACGATGATGGACGGCCGCGTGACCTTCCGCGCCGGCGCCTAGGCCCCGACTCGCGACCTCCTCGGCCATACTCGTCCTGTGCGCACCTGGAGGATGACGGCCACACTCGCCGCGGTGGCGATGGCATCGGCTCTCGCCCTCGCCGGCTGCGCCCACAACCAGTCCGAGACCGCGCAGAACGTCGACGCGACCCCGGAGATGGCGACGTTGCAGGCCGACACCCTCACCGCGTGCCTGTACGCCGGCTTCCCGCCCTTCGCGAGCAAGGACGGCGACACCTGGTCGGGCTGGGATGTCGACTACCTCACGGCCTTCGCCGCGACCAAGGGACTGGCGCTCAAGGTGGTCGAGGTACCGACTTTCCAGGACATCTGGATGCGTCCGGGTAATGACGAGTGCGACGTGGCCGGCACCGGCATCACCGAGCTGCCCACGCGCAAGGCGCAGGGTTCGTCGGCGGTGTCGTGGACCAAGCCCTACTTCATCGACGCCCGTGCCCTGGCCGTGCGCAAAGGCACGCAGATCAATGGCGTCAATGATCTGGCCGGCAAGACCGTCGTCGTCATCAAGGGATCCACGGCCGACACCGACCTCACCAATCGTCTGGATCGCGCCGGGCTTACCAACGTGACGGTGGTGTACGCGACGGACGGCACCGATGCCGTGCGCAAGGTCGTGGCGGCCATGGCCAACGGCCCGGTGGCGTTCGGCAGCGATCTGGTGAGCATGCAGGCACTGGCCAAGGAGAATCCGGGCATCGAGGCGGCGTGGCCGCACTGCCTCATGGTGTCCAACGGCTCAGAGGTCGCCGAGCCGATCGGCTTCGCCGTGCGCACGGCCTCCACCGGCCTGGTCCAGGCGCTCAACAGCTTCATCACCCAGCGCGGCACGCCCTAT